>VMCP01000201.1 GCA_008081305.1 Bacteroidota bacterium
CATAATGCAGCGATAAAGCCAATGGTGCCCCAAACACGTATCTTAGGGAAATCCTTGATAACATCAAGGTTGTTGATCTTGAGGATATGATAGCCTACGGTATTCGATAAGGGTATTGTAGGCATGTAACAACACATGGTAATAAGGATGGTCCAAAACATCTGCATGGGGGTCTCTGCCATGGGAACAAAAAAGAGGCCTATTCCACCTAAAATATGCAGTAATCCATATAGCTTCTGAGCCGAAATAAACTTGTCCGCCAAGTGTCCAGCAAGTGTTGGCATAATCAACGAAGCAAAACCCATGGTTGAAAATATTAATCCAAAATCTGTTGCGGGCCATTCTTTATTCCCAAACCAAAAAGCACCTATTGTGAGTAACCAACTTCCCCAGATAAAGAACTGCAAGAAGTTGACGGTCATTAATCTAAACTTAATACCCATTTAATGTTCTCAAATATAAGGTAATAGCCCTTGTTTTGCGTCTGGTTTATTGTAATTGAAGTCGGTTTTCAACGCCATCGATTAGCGCATGAATGACCTTAATATGGATTTCTTGCGAACGATCGGCATAATCACTTTTCGGAGCGCGTATTTCAATATCACAAAGGTCTTTGATGATTCCACCATTTTTACCGGTTAAGCCAATCACTTTCATTCCTTTTGAAATAGCCATTTCCATCGCTAGGGCTACGTTCTTGCTATTTCCACTAGTAGAAATACCCAATAAAACATCGCCTTCTTTTCCATGTGCCTCAATGAATCTAGAAAATATATGGTCATAGCCAAAATCATTTCCAACACATGTAATATGGCTCGAGTCACTGATGGCTATGGCTGGAAGTGCTTTTCGGTTCTTTCTGTAACGACCAGTTAATTCCTCCGCAAAATGCATGGCATCGCAATGACTCCCGCCATTGCCACAAGAAATCACTTTGCCTTCTTGGTTAAAGCATTCTGCTAATGCATCAATAGCATTTTCAATTAACTCGAAATTTGATTCTTCACTGATGAATTCATTCAGTGTATTGTGTGCATCAATGAAGTGTTCTTTGGCGTTCATATTTTAGCGTTTCTTGTACTCTGATATTCCATTTTTCAGAAATTCCACAAAGGGTTCAACCTCAAATTTGAAATAGTCAGCTCCGTATGCTGGCTGCAGCAAATCTTCATTTTGATCCAATAAACAGTAAAGAGGTTGTGTGGATTTTCCAAAATAATACTCCTCCAGTTCAGCATTCTTGTCACCGAGCGTTTTAATAACCTTACCAGAAGATCGGCTCATGAAATATTCGTCTTCCGCAAGATTGATTTTTTTGTCATCAACATACAATGAAACTACGATGTAATCTTCTTTCAGTAGTTTCAGTACATTCGGGTCCGACCATACCTTCTCTTCCATCTTTCGACAGTTAACACAACCGTGACCGGTAAAGTCAATAAACAATGGTTTGTTTTGTTCTCTCGCACAGGCAATAGCCTCGTCGTAGTCATAATAACTATGAATTCCGTGAGGACTATGTAGTAAATCAGAATATTTTGGAGTTCGACAAACGCCTTCGTCAGACTCAGCCGACCTATCAAGTCTGAAATCTTGCGTGCTCATTGGTGGCAGATATCCAGCTAGAGCTTTTAGTGGAGCTCCAAATAGCCCAGGTATCATATAGGTCACGAAACTAAATACTGTAACCACCAGTCCTAATCTAAAGACACTGATTTTAGGGTTTGGTGTATCGTGGTCAAATTGAATTTTACCTAATAAATACATACCCAACAAGAAAAACAGCACGATCCAAATGGATAAGTACACCTCACGATCTAATATGCCCCAATGATATGTTTGATCGGGAATACTTAAGAATTTAAGTGCAAAGGCAAGCTCAACAAAGCCTAAAACAACTTTTACGCTATTTAACCAACCACCGCTCTTAGGTAAGTTATTTAACCAGGAGGGGAATAAGGAAAGTAATCCGAAAGGAAGAGCAAATGCGAGTGAAAATCCGAACATAGCAATAGCAGGTCGCATAGCCCCTCCGTGTACGGCTTCGACCAATACGGTACCTACAATTGGGCCAGTGCAAGAAAAGGACACAAGTGCAATGGTGATGGCCATAAAAATAGCCCCGGTGATTCCGCCTTTGTCCGCTTTAGCATCCATTTTATTTACCAGCCAAGAGGGCAATGTGATTTCAAAAGCTCCAAAGAAACTAGCAGCAAAAACCACGAAGATTACCGTAAAAAATATGTTGGGTATCCAATGTGTGGATAGCCAATTTGCAGCATTCGCTCCAAATGCGAAGGCTACAATGGTACCAACAATGGTATACAAGGCAATAATACTTAAAGAGAATACCGCGGTATCCCTCAGGGCAATGGCTCTGTTTTTATTTCGAATGAAAAACGAAACAGTCATTGGGATCATTGGGAATACGCAAGGTGTAAGTAAGGCAGTTAATCCGCTTAAGAAAGCTAAAATAAAGAGCCCCCACATGTTTTCAGAACTTTCTTGCGATGCCTGCCCATTGAAGGTTTTAACCTCGATTTTTTCTTTTTTAAGATAGTCTAAGTCTCCAAAGTTTTGTGCGATTGGGGCGATCACTGCAGAGCCTGTGTCTTTTAAGCGATTTTCATCGTCACTAACTTCGGGCTCAGTGGCAGTTGCATTTGTCTTTGCGGGCTCTTGAGTAGTAGTAACTACAGACCCGCTAACCGTCAAGCTTGGTGCCGTTAAAGCAATATCACGTAAGTTTTCACACCCGGATTCATTACAAATTTGCCCGTTAAATAGCATCTCAATTTTTTCGATTGAATTGAGAACTTTAATCTTCTGTCTGAATTCACCCTTCCCCGTAAATTCACCAGTAGAACAATTCCAGATGTCCTCCTCGAGAACCATGTGATCACCGATACCTCTGAAGTTTCCTTGCTTTTCATAACTACCATTTTGGGTAAAATCAATGCTCGCTCTTATCGGACCGTTGTATTCTGCACAGTCGCTTTTTTCACTGTAAACATGAAAACCTTCAGCGATATTGAACTTGATGATAATATCGATGATATCACCAGCTCTTACGTTTTTAGTTTTACTGTATGAAACACTAAATTCAGGCTTGGGAAAACCAATTGCACTCAGTTGACCTACCCATAACAAAAGTAGGCTAAATGCGATGGCTATCTTTTTAAAACTCATTAAAGACAAAATTACGTGATAATGTCAATTTAAAGGGAAGTTTAGTCACATTTTCCTCGTTCTGTTAGAAACTATATTGGCGGATTCGTCAAAATCCTTTTACGTTTGATTTCTATCCGATGCACATGAAGAATAAAATTGCTTGGTTTCTTACGATTTTTCTATGCTTAAATGCCCATTTTGTAGGGGCTCAAGGTAAAAGATCCATGAGTACGAAGGAGTACATCGATTCCTTTCATGAATTCGCTATGCAAGAAATGCGCAATCATGGAGTACCGGCGAGTATTACCTTAGGGCAGGGTATTTTAGAAAGTGCATCCGGTAATTCGAGACTGTCCAAAGAATGCAACAATCATTTTGGTATTAAATGCCGAAGAGAGTGGAAAGGTAGATTTTGCTTGGCAGATGATGATGCAAAAGATGAATGTTTCAGAGGGTATGAATCAGCGTACGAATCGTATCGAGATCATTCTTTGTTCCTTAAGAACAGTAGGAGATACGATTTCCTTTTCGAATTAAAACCACTCGACTATAAAGGTTGGGCTCATGGATTAAGAAAAGCAGGTTATGCAACCAACCCGGCTTATGGAAATATTTTAACTCGGATTATTGAAAAATATTCCTTGGCTCATTATGATTCCATTGTTGTTCTAGGTAAAGAAATATTTGAAAAGGGGCCGTCCGAAGTTCTGAAGGTAAACGGAATTCCTGCCGTAGCAGCAAAAGCAGGTGATAGTCCTGAAAGCATTGCAAAAGAACAGAAATTAGCGAAATGGAAGATTTATAAATACAATGATTTAGAAAAGAATGACTTGATAAACCCGGGAGAAATTTTGTATTTGAAGCCCAAGCGAAAATCAGCCGACGAATCAATACATATCATCAAGAGAGGCGAAACTTTACACGATGTTTCACAGATGTATGCCATCAAGATGAAATATCTAAGGAAGTTGAATCAATTGAAGAAAGGTGAAGAACCCGTAATTGGTGAAGAAATTAGCCTTAGTCAGAAGCGTAATGCTCCACCAAAAGTGGTTAAAGGCAAAGTTCCAATGTCAACGGCAGTTAAGGTCCTCCATAGCGCGAGCCGAAGTAATGATCAAACCCATGAGGTTCTGAGTGGTGAAACAATCGAAAGTATTGCTGAAAAGTATAAAACCTCAGTGTTGAACTTGGTGCGTTGGAATGACTTGGAATATGCAGAAGTTAAACCAGGTCAAGTATTGGTATTGGCTCCAGGTATTAAGTCATCTGCTGATGTGCGATCCGTTTCGAAGGAGGAAGTCGTATTAAGGCCTAACACGCACACGGTCATGAGAGGTGAGACTGTGTATTCCATAGCTAGAATGTATAAAATGTCACCTTCTCAAATTGTTGAATACAACGATAATCTGCGGAATGGCGGAAACCTATTGGCAGATCAAACTATTTGGTTAGTTCCTAAGGATAAAACAGGAGAAACACAGAAGGCATCCATACACTTCGTAAAGCCAGGAGAGACTTTATTTAGTATTTCTAAGAAATATCAAATAACCGTGGACGCTCTGAAGTCCATTAACAAATTATCCTCTAATACAATCTGGGTAGGACAAAAAATCAGGATTCCCTAGATATGAGGAAATGTGCGGTTTGTTCCATTTGCTGTTCCATGATAACATTACCTATGGTATCCGCTTCTGCCCTTGCTTCTCCTATTTTAGGCTGATAAATACTTAGCAATTTGTGACCTCTTTCGGTACTCACCTTGAAGCCCATTGAAACTAGAGCCTCCAAAAGCGGGGAGTGTTGGTTTTCTTTTGCATCAATTACACAGCGGAAATGTATAGCAGAGTTTTGCATGATATTCACCCGCACTTTATGATTAGTGAATAATTCAAATATATCTCGCAGATGATTCTCCGCGATGAAAGTAAAGTCCCTGCTTACAATCTCAATTAAGGTTTGATCCTCCTTTAAGATTTTACATGGGACATTCAAGCTACCGTGCCCTTCAAATACGCGTGTTCCTTGTTTTTGTATGTTTAAGAATGAGCGAACATACAATGGAATGCCAACTGCTTTTAGAGGTTGAATGGTTTTCGGATGGATTACGGATGCTCCGTAATAAGCGAGTTCAATGGCATCATTATAGGTTAACTCTGGGATGAGTACCGTATTGTCAAATTTCTTGGGATCGGCATTTAACACTCCATCTACATCTTTCCAAATGCTTACACTTTCGGCATGAAGTAACTTACCAAATATGGCGGCAGAGTAATCAGATCCCTCTCTACCAAGGGTAGTAGTCTCTCCTTTGCTACCGCGACCAATAAACCCCTGAGTGATGAGTAGATTCTTCTTTGAAAGGGGTTCAAGTCTGTGTTGAATGACTTTTTCTGTTTCTTCCCATTGAACCCGTGCATCACGATGGCGACTATCTGTAATGATGAAATTGCGTGCATCAACCCATTGGTTGCGAACTCCAATTTTGAGAAGGTATCCACTGATAATACGGGTAGAAATTAGTTCTCCAAAACCCACAACCTGATCGTAGAGAAAATCATAATCTTCTAAAAGTTGCTCATTTTCAATCATGCATTCTAACTCTAAAAAGAGGTTTTCAATCTCGTTAAAATACATCACCTCATCCTCGTTAAATAATTCTTTTACGATAGATAAATGTGTCATTTTAACACTTAGTAGCAGTTCGCTAACTTCAGCGGACTTATTGTATGCAGCTGATATAAGTTTCTCCAATGAATTCGTGGTTTTACCCATTGCAGATACCACAACAAGTAGGTCATTTTTGCCGCGCTCAGCGATAATTTGGGCTACATTTTTAACACCAGAGGCATCTTTTACTGAAGCACCACCAAACTTATAAATACGCATTACTTTTTATGTTGAATTTTAAGGAAAATAGAAGGTTTTTGCTTTGCTTTGCAAAATAAACGCTTTCATTACACATTACATGCCTCAATCTGAAATAACCACACTAGAGCAGTTTATTGTCGACCAACAGGCACTTCATGCCCAAGCGGACGGTTCTTTAAGTCGAGTTTTCCGTGCAATAGAATTGGCTGCAAAGATTGTTAATAGAGATGTTCGAAAAGCTGGTCTCATTGATATTCTTGGTCAAGACGGTTCGGTGAATACTCATGGAGAAGATCAACAGAAATTAGATGTTCTAGCCAATAATATTTTCATTTCTGCACTTTCACGAACAGGAGAAGTTAGTATGATCATCTCTGAAGAAAATGAAGGAGTGGTTTATGTAGAAGGCTGTGATCACGAAAAATACATCGTAGCCATTGATCCATTGGACGGAAGTAGTAACATCGATGTAAACGTGAGTATCGGGTCCATATTTTCCATTTATAAACGCCAGAATGCTGAACAATCACCGAACCTGCAGGAATGCTTACAAACAGGTAATGAGCAGGTAGCGGCTGGTTATGTGTTTTACGGCAGTTCCACCATGTTGGTGTATACCACCGGGCAAGGTGTAAACGGTTTTACTCTAGATGATGCACTTCAAGAATTCTGTTTGTCGCATCCCAACATTCAAACTCCATCAAACGGGAAAATCTTTTCGGTGAATGAGGGTAATTACAATGATTTCTCTGAGGGAGTGAAATCCTATATTGATTATTGTAAGAGTAATGAAGCGGGTCCATACAAAGCGCGTTATATAGGGTCAATGATTGCTGATTTTCATCTGAATTTATTGAAAGGCGGAGTTTTCGTTGATCCTGGAACTACGGGTTCTCCTAGCGGTAAACTAAGATTAATGTATGAATGTAATCCAATGGCTTTTCTAGCAGAACAAGCAGGTGGAAAGGCAACCTATGGGGAAGGGAGTATAATGGAACTTCAACCCAAGGAATTACATCAGCGTTGCCCATTATTCATTGGGTCAGCGAACATGGTTGATTTGGCTATGCATTACATTTCAGAAGAAGATACCGCGATTATCAATCGTTAAGCTCTTGTAAAATTTCAACGGACTTTAAAGTTTTTCCAGAAAAAATATCGGACTCAAAATACTTAATGAGCCGATTGAGAATTAATCGTCTCATATTCTTGTTGCCTTTTGGTATTTGTCCCTCATTCAATAACTGAATGATATCTCGAAGATCCCCGTCATGAGGGAAAAGCATACGTTCTGAAGCTCCATATCCAAGGGTTTTAGATATACCCATTAAAAAAATAATAGGCGCCCATGAAAGGTTGATATTCTGTTCGAGATCTGTGAATTGTTGTATTGCAAAATTAAAGAAATCATGATCTGCATGAGCCTCCTCAACCGATTGTTGAATGACTTCTATATAGAAAAAGAGCAGTTGTTGTTTGTGGAAATCAACGGGTAATTGATATCCATTTAGGAGTGTAACTTCCCTAATTCGATTTAAGCCACCAGAACTTTTATGGTTATAGTTGATCTCTAAGAGTTGACCAATCTGATAATAAGCTACTTTTGATTTAGCTTTTCCAAGCCCTTGTACGAGGAAGGGTACTAATCCATTTTCTTTGGTATAAATATGAACAACAGCGGAACTATCCGTATACGGGATTCTTTTAATTACAATCCCTTCGGTACGAGTAAGCATGGTACTTATTCGACCCAGTCCGCGATGAAAAGATTGGTATCTCTAGTGCCTCCGTTGTTACGGTTTGAACTGAAAATCAATTTTTTCCCATCAGGTGAAAACATAGGGAATGCATTGAACATACTATTGTGAGTGATTTGCTCTAGACCTGTTCCATCTTCGTTTATCATGTACAATTGGAAATCATACCCTCTGTTACTGTGATGGTTACTGGAAAAAATGATTTTTTCGCCTGATGGATGATAAAAAGGAGCCCAGTTGGCTTTCCCCAAATTTGTTACCTTCTTTAGGTCCGAACCGTCAACATTAACGGTGTAAATCTCCATATTCGTTGGAGCAACTAAATTTTGACTTAGGTAACCTTTGTATCTCTTGATCTCTTCCTCCGTTTTTGGTCTAGAAGATCTGAAAACTAGCTTCTTACTATCTGGAGAAAAGAATGCCCCTCCGTCATATCCCAGCTGATTAGTGATCTGACGTACATTGTTGCCATCAATATCCATGATGTATAGTTCTAAATCACCGCTCCGAGTACTCGTAAACACGATCGATTTTCCGTCAGGGCTAACAGTTGCCTCAGCATCATAACCAGGTTCATTAGTTAGTTGCTTTATAATTTTACCTTTTTTATCAGTGACGAAAATATCAAAGTCTTCATATATGGGCCAGAGGTATACCCCGTTGGTTTCTGGGACTGGAGGACATTCGTAATTTCCTAAATGAGTGCTTGCGTAGAGCATGGTTGAGTCTCCTGGCATAAAATACGAGCAGGTGGTTCTACCTAAACCTGTACTCACCATTTGAGGTTTGTAATCAGTTCCCCTAAAGTTCTCTATGGAACTGAAGAAAATTTGATCACAACCCAATCCCCAGGCTTTATTATTGCTTTGAAAAACAAGGGATTCATTGTCAAATGAGAAGTAAGCCTCTGCGTTATCACCACCAAAGGTGAGTTGGCGTAAGTTCTTCAAATGTGCCTCCGGCTTATTTTCTTCTACGTCCATTTGATGGTGTGAATGTGATTCACTCTGCGCGAAAATAGAAGTGCTAATTAAGCACGCCGCAAGTATGCTGATGGTGTTTTTCATTTTTATGGATTTAATAATTCCCATGCCATCTTAGGAAAGCCTTTCCTTCCTTGATCGTCATAGAAATCAACAAAGCGCAATTTAAAATAATTCTCTTTATTGGTTTTCAATAAGTAATATTTATTCGGTACGATGGTGTATTTAGAGGCATCTTGGTCATACTCTTTCCAGTCGTAACCAATTTCATTGAGCGTTTTTGAATAGGTGTTCTGAATGGCATCTGCGTACGTTAAATCATTGAACTGAATAACATCACCAACTTCTGCTACTTCTACTTTCTTGGGATTAATAAGTACACCACGGATAATATAAGGATAGATAACACCATTTTTATCGGGAATTGCATCCTTGTACGTGGTAAACACCACATCCCAATTTTTATTGTCAACGGGTTCGTTTTCTACCTCTGTTTCCTTGCCAAAAGAGTAATACACATAATTTCGACTTTCATTCGTCTTAAGTGTTACAGGTTGGATGATGCTGTCGAAAACATACCCCCATTTAAATTGATAATTTCCACCGATTGCCGAAATAAATTGAAGTTTAATGTATCTGTTTTCTATGCTAGAATCTGAGCCTAAGTCTAAAATGAATACTTCATTTGGATTCCCCTCGTAACCCAAATCAACCTTAGTAAAGCATCCAGAAAGCGCATTTGAGTCAATGTTGCCTTTAGGGTCATCGTATTTCCAATTGAGTGATTTGAAGTTAATATCTTTAACATTCTCAATTGGAATACCTGATATTCGAGCAACGGAATAATTGGTATTTTTCCCCGCGCAAATAATGGCATGCGGAATACCATCGCATGATAACCCAATATCCCATAAACCATACTCGTTGGTGGCGGTTTGTTGACTTTCGAAATCAAAGAATAACTGATTGCTATAATTTTCGCCCATTTCAAAGGTTTGGGTTTGTAAACCTTCAGCTACTTGAGGTGCAGGATATAACTCCTCTTCCTTATGGCACGAAACCAAATGGATGAGTAGAAATGAAATCAAAAATGTGAATGAAATAAATCTCTTCATTATAGCATCACAAATTTATTACACACCGTACAAATAGGTTTCTTCCCATTGCAATATTTAAGCCACTTCCATTGGATGAATGCACACCAGTTATCGGGGCTGTATTCTGAATCTGACCCACGTTAAAGAGATTTTTTACTCCCATTTGAAGCTGTACCTTTCTACTGAATTCATGGGAAATATTTAAATCAGCAAGATAGTAATCACTGATTTCGTAGGTGAGACCGGTACTGTAAAACCCTATGGTTCGGCCTGTATAGCGACTGAACCATTGTATTTGAGTACGGTTTAAATTAAACCGGTAGGAAAGATTAGCGGTTCCTTGATACACATTCCATGTTTGTGCATCAGATACTCCATCCACCTTCGACTCATTCGATATGTAGCTAACACTAGTTAAAAGTTCAAATCTATCATAGTACACCTTGGTTTGAGCGTTGAGCCCCATACTCCTCATCTCCCCAATGTTGATGTATCGATAAAGATTGGTGCTTAGATTGAGCAGGCTTAATTGGATTTGATCGCGGATGTCATTATAGAAACTTGAAACTTTGAAAGTAGCAGCCACTTTTGATGTAATCGCATGACGGTAATCAAT
>VMCP01000184.1 GCA_008081305.1 Bacteroidota bacterium
GAACTCAATGATATCGATTGACTCATCCAAATGACATGCAAGTAAAAGCCCTCGACCTTCTACCCGATGAATTCGCTCATGCACGAGCAACTCCTTAAACAACGACTCTTTTCTTGAGATTTCGAGTACTTTTAAATTCTTCTTAAGGAATTTAAGAGCTGCATTTCCAGCTCTCGCAGTCAGCGGATGACCTCCAAACGTTGTAATATGTCCCAGGATGGGGTTATTGGTAAAAGCAGACATAATTTCTCTCGAAGTAATGACTGCGCCCATGGGTAAACCACCTCCAGCTGCTTTCCCTATGATTAACATATCCGGTGTTATGTCAAACTGTCTAAACAAGTAGTCTGTTCCGGTTCTGTAAAATCCAGATTGAATCTCATCGAAAACAAGCAATGACTGGGTGACATGACAGTATTCTCTTAACCCATGGATAAAATTTGCATCAGCTAATAATGCTCCTCGTTCTGACTGGATCAACTCCACGATAACAGCCGCTACTCCTTGCTTTGGGAGGTTTTCAATAGCCTCAATATCGTTTTGTTTAATTCTGTAAACTCCGTTTAAAAGAGGCCTGTAGCGCTGGGTAAGGTAGTCATCATCCATTAATGAAAGTGGACCTTGGCCACTACCATGATAAGCTTGTACTTGTGAAACGAAAGTAGATCGTCTGGTAAAACGTTTTGCTAATTTCATTGCAGCATCAATCGCTTCAGAACCAGAATTCAAAAAGTACACTGAATTAAGTGAAAGAGGTAAATCTTCCAATAGATTATGTGCATAATTTACGGTAGGCGAATGAATCACCTCCCCATAAACCATGACATGTAAATGATGGTCAATTTGTTCATGTAGCTCCCTTTGAATATCTGGGTGTTGGTGCCCAAGACTACTTACTGAGATACCGGAGATCAAGTCAATGTAAGTGTTGCCATCAGAATCATACAACAAACAACCTTCAGCATGGTCGATTTGTATCCCAATGGGCCCAGGGTTGGTTTGAGCCATATCTGACATAAACATTGATTTTATGGATATCTGCTGAGACATGTAGCAAAACTAAACAAAAAAGCCCCGCTATGAAGCGGGGCTTTTTTTACGTAGTGGGTAAAGATTTATTTTACTTTTTCACTAAGCTCAGCACCTGGCTTGAAACGAACCACTTTTTTAGCAGCGATATTAATTTCAGCACCAGTTCTTGGGTTTCTACCTTTACGAGCGCTACGAGCACTTGTAGAGAATGTACCGAATCCAACCAAGATTACTTTGTCATCGCTTTTCAAAGCGTTAGTAGTCGCTTCCATGAAGCTGTTCAATGCTGTTTGAGCTTGTGTTTTAGTAATACCAGCATCTGCTGACATTTTACCGATTAAGTCTGACTTGTTCATATAAATTAATTTTGGATTTGTTGATTGAGTCAAAAATATGAAACTCCGTGTTATTACCAAACTTCAGTAAAAATAAAAGCGTACTAAAATTGTGCACTTTTAACTAACAAACCTTAACAATCAGTGAAAAAAAATCACATAACTAATTGATTTATAGCTATATGAAGTGTTTTTTCAGGTTTGGGCTTATTCCAGATTATTTTGGATTTATGGTAATCAGATCCCCTCTTTTCAAGTAATTCATGCAACATTTCTCTTATTTGCGTGATACTTTTATCCTCGAAAATGGGTCTGTGATTGGGATTTTCCACGATTCGCGTCTGTATTGTACCTAAATCTGGATTCAAAAAGAGTGTCAATCCTTGTGCTGACATCCACATCATGTTATCTGAATGAGACGCTGTTCCACCACCACACGCAATCACATAGTGGCTCAAAGTTTCAGTTTCCCTTAAAATTTTTGTTTCCAATAACCGAAATGATTCCTCTCCATGAATTTTGAAATAATCAAAAATGGACATCCCTTGATCTTGAACAATTTTTTCATCGATATCCAAAAATGACCAATTCATTTTTTCAGACAGCCATCGACCGATGGTTGTTTTTCCTGAAGCTGGTAGTCCTACGATATAAACTTTGTTCATGATCTTAATCTCGGATCTATCCAAACATACAACACTTCCGTGAGAGTGTTGATTACAAAGAACAAACAAGCTGTGAATAAAACCCCACCCATTACCACGGGAAAATCACTTTGTTGAAGGGCCTCAATGGTTACCTTTCCTAGACCTTTCCATTGAAAAATGTACTCGGTAAAGAACGAACCAGCCAACAAACTACTAAACCAACCACCTATAGAAGTTACAAGCGGGTTTAATGCATTAGGAAAGGCATGCTTCCAAAGCACCTTTTTTGTGCTTAAGCCTTTTGCTTTTGCCGTTTGTATGAAGTCTAACTTTAATGTATCAGCCATATTATTTCTGGCCAATTGTATAAAAACCGCTACAGGTCTCAAACCAAGGGCAAAAGCTGGTAAAATTAGATTTTCTGGTTTCCATATAAAACGTGATCCATCCGCACTTAATTCTCTCCAACTACCGGTCATGGGAAGCCCCGTATACTGATTCCAAACAAATCCGAATAACCATGACAATAACATTGCCGAGAAAAATGATGGGACAGAAATCCCCAACGTGGAAAAGGCAACGATCGATTTATCTACAAAACTACCTTCCTTACGCGCTGCAAATACACCCAGAGGTATTCCAATAACTACTGCAATAAGTATAGCAGCAAAAGCTAGAATCATGGTACCAATGAATGCTTCTGATAACATTTCACTCACAAGTCGCTTAGTTTGAAATGACCTTCTCAAGTATGGCCATTTAATCCAAACAGAATGGTTTCTGAGCTTCATTTCGATGCCTTTGATCCCGTTTGGTGTATTATCCTGTGAATAAACAGAAATAGGTGATACATCATTTAGGTAGGATATCGCCTGGGAATATACAGGTTGATCTAATCCTAAATCACGGACAATAGCATCGGTTGTGGCTTTATCTGTTCGTTGACCACTTAAAATCTGCTCGGGACCCGGGAGGGCTTGGAATAAATAAAATATCATCCCAATCAGCCCAAGTAACACGGCAATAAAGAACGGTACTTTTTTTATCCAAAATGAAATCATTTAGATAATATAAACGAGTTTAATATTTGTAAACTAGGCATTGAAGCTCCACTCCATTTTTCAACGATAGTCGATCCATTAAACAGGTATAATGTGGGGTTATATCTTGCCATGGTCATGAGCATTTTTTGATCGGCCGAATACAACATAAAGTTAATATCAAGCTCATCCTTAAAAGCCTTACATGCTTGTAAAGAAGCAGACGTTAATCCCCAAAAGGGAATTTGATTCTTACGAGCCCAATTATTACAAACTTCTGCCTGTGGTAAGGCGTTGGTTTTGACTTCACTCAAAAATGGAATGACGAATACTAATTGAAACCCTTGGTAATCTAGCATTTTATCTTTGAAATCCTCTCCAGACTCAGCATTGTAAATGGCAAAGTCATGGATTGGGGATTCATATCCAGGAATGATGATTTCTCGGTCTTGACGAATAAACTGATACCCACTTTGACTAAATTCTGAATACTGTGCTGTTGATACTAACAAAGAGTCATTATCCTTTTTCATCATGAAGCGAATTCTGATGGAATCTGTTTCTCTTTCTCCTTCAGGGATGTACGTCATAATATGTTTGATATCGTTCCCTTTCTTGTAAGGAAGAAAATCCCATACCGGTAAATATGTGTAACAATACCAACCAAATCCGATAGTCAGCATAGAGAAAACGGACATTACCAAGTGTGACTTTGACTCTACAAAAAACGACTTATTGTACTTTCGACCAACCACAAGAATGACAACTAGTATCGATAAAATGATATCCTTCTTGAAGGAATCCCAAGGTTTAAGTTTTATAAAATCGCCAAAACAGCCGCAATCGGTAACCTTATTAAAATAAGCACTATACCAGGTTAGAAAAGTAAAAAAACCTATAAGCAAAGCGGTGATTAAAATTGTGATATTGAACTGCCATCCAATGAGCATTGCAAATCCTAAAACCACTTCAAGTGCACAGAAAAAACCACTAAAGTAGAGTGAGTAGTCCTTACAACCTTTAAAAAATATTGAAAGCCAAGATTCCCCTTTAACCCAGGATGAAATATCCATCATTAGGTCTTCGTTGTGACTCAATGTCCCATTTTGTAGCGAATCAATCACAAATTGATGACCAATTGATTTGCCATCCATACCGGTAATATCAAATTCTACTCTTGCTGGGAATGATAATCGTTTGGTTTCTTCATTGGCTATACTACTCCCACCCCATTTCAGTTTTACTGACCTTAAAAGGCTGTCTCCTTCAATTTTTATTTGGATATCCTTCACGTCATCGGAAGGATACAATTCGTATTTCTTTTCAATCAATAAAACATCGTTGCAACGAATTGTTGCATTTACTGAATCTTGTTTCGTAGAAACATCCTCAGCAAATACGTCAAAATACTCATTCAGTTTAATGGCAAATCCGGAAGGGTCATTGAGTTTTACAATCCCTGAAAAAATGAATAGTGCTCCAGTAAATAATCTAGCAAAAAGAAATAGGTTTTTCATTTTTATTCGTTGAATCTAATGAGCGCAAAAATTGCATAGTTGATAATATCCTGATAATTACCTTCTACACCCTCTGAGATTGTGGTTTTCCCCTTGTTATCCTCAATTTGTTTAATTCTTGACAATTTCACCAAAATCATATCGGTGAAGCTACTAATACGCATTTCACGCCAAACTTCGCTGTAATCGGAGTTTTTGAGCACCATTAAATTCTTGGTATCTTCAATAAGTTGCTCATACCACTGGTTGATATCGCTGCTGGGTGTCATTGGATCGCTTTCGTTGTGAGGATGGGCTACTTGAATTAGAGCCATCAATGAGTAATTAACAATACCCATGAATTCTCCAATCACATCATCCCCTACATGGTTTTGGCCTGATTGTTCGATATTTCGTATGCGTTGAGCCTTAATGTAAATTTGATCTGTCAGACTAGAAGGGCGAAAAAGTCTCCAAGAAGGGCCGTAATCGGTATTCTTCTTTTCAAATACTTCTTTACATGTTGATATCACGGCATCATACTGTTCGCTAGTTGTTGGCATCTCAACAAAGATATTTAAGTCCGATTGTATTTTATTAACTGGCAATGTATATTTCACCATGCAAAGATTTGAGGACCAATTTACAGAACTTTACAACCATCTTAACCGTGGTCAAAAACAGGCGGTAGACGCTATAAATGGCCCCGTTATGGTCATTGCAGGTCCGGGCACGGGTAAAACTCAGATTTTGGCAACGAGAATTCTTAATATTCTCAGAAAAACAGATACCAATCCAAAGAATATTCTTTGCTTAACCTACACCGAGGCTGGCGCAACTGCAATGAGGCAACGTCTAAGTAAATTCATGGGTACAGAATCGTATAAAGTCAATATTTATACCTTTCACGGGTTGTGTAACAAATTGATTTCGGACAGACAAGATCTGTATGGGAAACGAGAATTGCGCGTTATGGACGATCTTGAAAGAATGCAGCTAATCCAGAGTCTGCTTGATGATTTACCCCATTCAAATCCATTAAAAGACTATCAATCTTACAATACGAGCAAGCATAAACAATTATCCGAAGTTTGGGGAATTATGCGGGATGAAAAACTTCAAGCCGAGGATATTGAACAAATGATTGAGAAATGCCTAGATGAAGAATATTTCAAGGCTCATTTCCCAGATGCATTGTATAAGCGAAATTATAAGGGCAAGGCAAAAGGAGATATCAATCCAAACGATTGGAAGAAACTAATGGGTGGATGGGAAATGCTCATAGAAGCTGCAAGATTGCTTAAACCATATCAAGAGAAGAAAAAGGCACTCGGTGTTTACGAATTTCAGGATATGATTGAATGGGTTTATGAAAGACTATCTTCCGACGAGGAATATAAGATGTCCATTCAAGAAGAATTCAATTATGTATTAGTCGATGAATTTCAAGATACCAGTTACCTGCAGTCTGAAATCATGCATATATTGATTGACTTTCATGGGGACAATCCAGATTGTTTTGTAGTAGGTGATGATGATCAGAGTATTTACGCATTTCAGGGGGCGAGACTGAGTAACATGTTGGATTTTAAATCCCGATACTCTGCAAATCTTACCACTGTGGTCTTAACGGAAAACTACCGAAGTAGCCAACCAATATTAGATGCATCTGGTCTTCTAATCAAACATAATCAACACAGATTGGTCAATTCAGATACTTCTTTAAGTAAAGAGCTAGATGCAGCAGGCCAAAATCAGAATTACCCTCAGATTAAACCCATAATCAAACGATATTTCAATGAATTTCATGAGGTTGTCGGTACGGTGGAACAAATAACTCAACTTTTAGAAAAAAATGTTGCCCCTAAAGATATTGCCATCATTTACACCAAACACCGATTTGCCGAACCCTACATTGAATATCTACGCACTAAAAAGATTGCATATCAATGGGACAAAAGTATTGACATCCTGGGATTGCCCATTATTGATGTGTTGATTGATTGGTTGGAATATTTCCAAAAAGAATCCACGATTCCAAATAGCGGTGAGCATTTATTATTTCCTCTATTATCGAGTAAGTTATATGATTTTAGGCCTTATGCTTTGAACCAAATGTCTGCGGATATCTACGAAATCCGTAATGCAAGAAAGCATTCAGGAGATTATACAAACTATTCGTGGAGGGATCATATCCAAAACCATATAATTGATGGACCCGGATTAAGCTACCTCAATCAAGATGAAACCGAACAGATTAAACAACTATTTCAATTCATCGACGATACCATTAAGGGGATTCGGTTTAATACCCTTGGAGCTTATGTAAGCCGAATTTTATCTGAGTTTGGATTTATCTCCTATTCCACACAAAAGAACCAGACGTGGCTCTTAGAAGTTCTTCATTCTTTTGTAAATTATATCAATGAGCAATGTGAACGAAATCCTTTCTTGAAGTTAAACGAGTTACTTGAAACTATATCTACCCTCAAAGCTGGTGATATACCTATACTTTTGGAAAGACGAACTGGTGATCAAAATGGCATTAAATTAATGTCGGCCCACGGCTCTAAAGGTTTAGAATTTAAGCATGTATTCATCATTCGAGGAATCGAAAAAGAATGGGGGCAACAATCAGCTCAGAGTTACCCGTTTAAGATGCGTGATTTATTTGAGGGAATGAATAGGAATATCGACGAGGATATATCCTACAGTCTTGAAGAACGTAGAAGATTGTTTTTCGTAGCGATGACGAGGGCTGAAGAAACGCTAAATATCAGTTACTTCACGAGAAAGCTAACCGATAAAAAAGATTCACTTGAGCCGAGCATGTTTCTTAATGAATTAGCTCCTGATATCCTTTTTGAGGATTTAAAGCCAACCGTATTATCTGAAGAATCCCTTATTTGGGCCCAACAGCAAATGCTCATGAGTCAGGGAGCTCCTTTGATTGAAGGGCACATCGATGATAAGATTAACAAGCGGCTTGAAAATTTTGTATTCTCTCCATCCTCTATTAAAAACATTCTAGAATGCGGACTTTCATTTTACTACAATAATATCGTGCGGGTTCCTTCCTCACCAAACGAATACTTATCCTATGGTAATGCGATACACCACAGTATGAGGCATTTAGTTGATACTTGGGTGCGTGATAATAAATGGATGGAAACCGATGTTCTTATTGATTACTTCAGTGGCCAAATGAACCGATTCAAAGGGCATTTTACTGAAAAACAATTCGATTCACGACTAGAGCAAGGCAAACAGCTATGGCAATCTATGCTCCCCAAAAAGAAAGAAGAGTACATTCAATATAAAGATGTAAAAACCGAATACTTCGTTCAATCTGAGTTAGGAGGAGTGCCGATAAAGGGCATGGTTGACAAACTAATCATTGAAGGGCAATCGGTTAAGATCATTGATTATAAAACTGGAAATCTCAGTAAGATCAAATCAAAAAGCAAACTCTCTAGTCGTTTCAAAGAAGGCCAGGTACCAAGTGATTACTGGTTACAAGTGGGAATCTATTGTTTAATGATTGAAGAAAGTGCAGAATACCCATGGCATAAAGCCTCTGGAGGTGTTGAACCGATGGTCGAAAATGAAAATGGGGATTTTGAAACCATTGAAATCACATTTTCCGAGGATGAAAAACGGATCATTAAAAACTGCATAACTACCGCATTTGAAAAGCTAACGTCAAGATCGTTTTTAGAAGGATGCGGTAAGAAAGATTGTTCTTGGTGCCGGTTCGCAAAGAATAATGACTGGGTAAAATACTTACCCAGCGAACAAATCGAACTATAAGGTTTGAGAAAGCTCTAATTTTCGACAGGCTTTTTCGCAACAAAGTTCCTCCGCTTTTTTCCGGCTTTTATTGATTTCTGTAAACCAAGGCTCATCATCTACAACGAGGGTCACCTCATGTTTTGCAGATCGCGATTCTGGATTCAGTTCATTCGACCATTGGATCTGCTTTTGTTGTTTCTGAGCCCATTTCATAAAGATCGCCTTATGACTCACCGCTGTGTTCATAAGTTTATCCATATCCAAATATTGGCCAATGAGTCTATGTCGTATAAACCATGAAGCCTTTTTATAACCACGATCTAGGTAGATAGCTCCTATTAGCGCCTCCAATGCATTACCACCAATCCCTTTCACCGCATTTCTATTCTTTCGGATTTCTGACTTCATTTCAATGATTTCAATCAACCCTAGTTTATATGCCAAGTCACTCATTTGATCTCGGTTGACAATTCGGGTTCTCATTTCAGTAAGAAACCCTTCGTCTTTATTGGGAAAGCGATTAAACAAAATATCTGCTACTACCGCGTCTAAGATGGCATCGCCAAGGAATTCTAACCTTTCATTATTTAGACCTTTATACTCACCCGTCGACTCCATCATGGAGGAATGCGTAAAGGCCTCCGCATAAATCTTCAATCGAATCGGTCGGATGCCCGTTAATCGATAGACTTTAGTTCTTAAAAGTTTATGTATTTCTTTATTTCCCAAAGAGGAGTCAATTAATCCTCAAATTTCTTGAAGATTACAGATGCATTGTGCCCTCCAAAGCCGAAAGTATTACACAATGCAGCACGAACTGAACGTTCTTGTGCGGTGTTCAGTGTTAGATTTATCTTATTATCAATTTCTGGATCGGCGGTATGGTGGTTGATGGTTGGCGGTATTATTCCGTGTTTTATTGCCAGTATGGATGCAATCGATTCAATTGCACCGGCACCACCCAATAAATGACCGGTCATCGATTTGGTTGAAGAAACATTTAGTTTATACGTATGTTCTCTAAATACATCTTTTATTGCCTTAACCTCAGCAACATCACCTAGCGGAGTGGATGTTCCATGAACGTTGATGTAATCAATTTCATCGGGATTCATGTTAGCATCCTCAAGTGCTTGATGCATAACGTTTCTTGCTCCCAATCCTTCAGGATGTGGTGCAGTTAAATGGTGCGCGTCAGCGGTCATACCGCCCCCCACAACTTCTGCATAGATCTTAGCACCACGTGCTTTAGCATGTTCTAGGTCTTCGAGAATTAAACTAGCGCCTCCCTCTCCCATCACAAATCCATCTCTGTCTTTGTCAAAAGGACGAGAAGCCGTAGCATAATCATCGTTACGTTCACTCAGGGCTTTCATATTGCTAAATCCACCCACTGCAGGCTGATTAACGCATGCTTCAGAACCACCAGAAACGATAGCATCTGCTTTACCAAGACGAATAAGATTAAAGGAATCAATAAGTGCATGTGTTGAACTAGCACATGCAGAAACAGTCCCGAAATTCACACCTCTAAATCCATGCTTGATAGAAATATATCCAGCAGCGATGTCGATGATCATTTTAGGAATAAAGAAGGGTGAGAATCTAGGAGATCCATCACCCTTAGCATAATTCATTACTTCATCAAAGAAGGTGGTTAAACCTCCAATACCCGCTCCCCAAATAACCCCAATTCGGTCGAGGTTTAAAGAGTCTTGTAACAGACCAGAATCATGTATGGCTTCATCTGAGCAAACCATTGCATATTGTGTGAACGGATCCATTTTTCTCGCTTCCTTGCGGTCGAAATGATCCATAGGATTAAAATCCTTGATTTCACAAGCAAATTTGACCTTGTTTAGTTCGGTATCGAATCTAGTGATCGGCGCAGCACCACTCACTCCGTTGCGAAGACCATCCCAATATTGGTCAAGTGTGTTTCCGATGGGTGTCAATGCACCCATTCCTGTTACAACAACCCTTCTGAGTTGCATGATTACTTTTTATTTTCTTCGATATAGGATATCGCTTCGCCTACTGTTTGGATCTTTTCAGCTTGATCGTCTGGAATACTGATATCAAATTCCTTTTCAAATTCCATTATCAACTCAACAGTGTCCAATGAATCG
>VMCP01000118.1 GCA_008081305.1 Bacteroidota bacterium
GGAATGTTCGCAGAATTTGCGAGTATTGCCTTCTTCATCACTTTTGGTCGCGAGCTAATTAAAGATATCCAAGATGAAAAAGGAGACAAGGCACAAGGCTATCAGACCTTTGCTGTAACCCAAGGACAAACCAAAACTAAAGTGGCTGCTGGTATTATGATTACAATCTCCGCGGCTCTGACAATTTGGGCGGGCATACAATCACAGAGTGTATTGTTTTGGATATTCAGCGGTGTGATTACGATACCAGCAATGGCATATATACTGTATAAAATACGCTTATCAAAAGAGATCTGTCACTTTGCGGAAATATCAAAATGGCTCAAAATCACCATGTTTGTTGGTCTACTCTCTTGCTTACTCACCTAAATTAGGCTTTCTTTTCATTTTCCCAGTCACGGGCAATCTCTTCTAGCTTTTCGTACCATATTGCCCCCATTTTACGCGTTAATGCTTCCTTTAAGAACTGATAAACTGGAACTTTAAAATCTTCTCCTGCAATACAGGCATCGCGACAGATATCCCAATGATGATAATTCATTGCAATATAAGAGCCAAACTTATTAGCACGTATTGGATACAAATGACAGCTTACCGGTTTTTTATAATCAATTTTTCCGTCCATATACGCGCGTTCTATACTACATTCGGTTGTGCCGTCTGTCCTGTAGTTGACAAATACACAGGCTCCATCATTCATACACTCCGTCACTAAATCCCCATCACGATCACGCGTCCAAAAGTCATCTTTAGTGATCTTATTGATAGATTCTTCCATCATATAAGGCTTCACTTGATCCAATCGATCTTTTATTTCCTTAATCTCGGAATGCATCAGTGGCGCACCTGCATCTCCTTGAACACAACAGGCACCTTTACATTTGTCTAATTGACAAACGAACTTTTTCTCAAGAATATCCTCAGATATTAATGCGTCATCGACGATGATCATGGCATTTGGTTCAAATAAGCATTAGAACCCATGTCTTCTAATTTTTCTGCTTTATTTAGCACCACCTCTTCCATGTCAGACTTAAATTTCATTACCGCATCCGCGGTTGCTTTATTATGAACTCCAATAATTTGGGCGGCTAGTATGCCTGCATTTCTAGCTCCATTAATTGCTACAGTAGCAACAGGTACGCCTGGAGGCATTTGGACGATAGAGTACAAACTGTCTATTCCGCTCATCGTTTTACTCTTCACCGGCACCCCGATCACTGGGAGATGTGTCATGCTCGCCACCATACCTGGTAGGTGAGCAGCTCCTCCAGCACCCGCGATAATAACATGAACCCCATTATTTGAGGCCTCTTTTGCATAAGTCACCAAACGATCTGGGGTTCTATGAGCCGATACGATGGTAGTTTCATGCGCTACACCAAGCTCTTCGAGTACTGCTACAGCTTCATTCATGACGTTTAAATCACTGTCGCTGCCCATGATAATTCCAACTTTATACATAATCTTCTTCAGGTGATGTTTTTCCCTTGTAACTTAATAAGGAGAAAAGGATATACAAAATATAAATAAACGCGAGTGACCAAACTCCCGTTAAAACAATCATTAATACCGATGCCAATACAAATGCCAACCGGTATTTATTCATGTCATCTACCTTATTGAACTTCAAGGCTAAAAAAGGTATTTCTGAGACCATCAAATAGGCTCCTAACAATGGTAAATACAACCACACATAAACGATATTCAATATTTCTGATGGTGGTATGATTAATCCCCATTGATAATTCTCAAACCCTCCTATTTGAAGACTAATAAACGAGAAACTAGCTAGTACTAATCCCGTTAGTGGAGTTGGAATTCCAATGAAATATTTAAGTCCTGAAGGCTGCACATTAAACCTCGCCAAACGGTATGCAGCAGCCAAGGGAATCAGCATCCAAACATAGGAATTGATGCAAAAACCTGTTGGAGGGCATAAACCTCTAATATCCATCAATGACTTCCAAATCAACCCAGGAACCACACCAAAAGATACCACGTCGGCTAAGCTATCCAATTGCATTCCTAGAGGACCTTCTACCTTCAAAGCTCTCGCCGCCATTCCATCAAAGAAATCAAAAACAGAAGAGAGAATAATGAGTTGAAACGCGATATGTGTCGTATCTGCCTGTAATGCAAAGGGAATCGCCAAAAGGCCGCAAGCTAGATTTGCTAAGGTTAGCAAATTGGGCACAAAGCCAAACATAACACGAATTTACTTGAATTAATCCGAAATATATACGGATAAATGCGCAGACAAGCTCCAATATTCCTGAGATCCTAAAGAATAAAGCCTATTAAAATATGGCATAGAAGATCCTTTGTATCTCCATATCCCATTTTCAATATTCTTGTAATAAGTCCCACGGATAAAAACCATCAGTTCATTACTTAGGGTATATCCTATTTGGGCTAATCCACCTGTATTCCAACTACCGTTGGTTATATCAAGTTTTTTTACTTCCGCCGGATTTAATGGGTCTTTTGAAAATGCACGATAACGAATCCGTGACCTAGAATAACCCAACCGCCCCAGTACGTGACCATGCCATCGATTTGCTTTTGTTCGTAATCCAAACTTAGCATCTAAACCCCAATGCGTGTAAAAATGCTTACCTGTGCTATCTACCAAAAAAGCTTCTTCCTCTAAATTCTCATCCACTAATGTGTAATATCCTCCAAACCCACCAATGAAAGACCCTTTACCAATATGTACATCATGACGCAGCCCAAGTAAGTTTCTTTGCATATCTACACCGCTACCTTTGGTAAAGGATTGATAATGAGACCTCAGCGGCATTTGAAAATCAGGAAATACTTCAATTCCAAAATAGTCAAGGTATACATCTATTGGATTTTCTTGTTTCGGTTGCTCGTAGGCTGATGCTTCCAAGGCATTTGATAATTTGACCGTACTTGTATGGTTTACCAATATAAATTTGAACTTCTTTTTAAGGTTGGGCAGTGAACTTCCGTTTTCATTTAAATCATACAAAACCATGCCTTCGTGAACTTGATTTTTTATGATATTGACTTCTTGCTCTATTTGAGCGGTTTCTTTCCAATCCTCTGAATGTACATCATCCCCTCTTCCCATATACAAATAACCAATGTTAACCACAGAATCTGCAGAACCGAATAAATCTGTAATGGCTTGATTCAATACACTCTTGTAATTATACCATCCACAATCTAAATTGGATGGATTCATAGAAATATGACATCTGCCAAATTGGCCAAAAAATCTTTCATTAGGTTTCTCTTTCAATAAGACCTTTAACCTGTGATACATGGTATTTTCACGCCATAAGTATTGTGCAGGTGTTTTATCTAGTTTCTCCCATTTATATACTTCGAGTACACCCCTCACAGACTCTGAATATTCTTTTCTTAATCCACAAGCTGCAATCCAAGAGTCGTAAAGCGCATTATTCGCGGTTAGAGAATCTACAAAATCATCCACCTTCAGAGCATAATAATATGGTGGTTCATATTCACCTTCATTTACCCCTTCACTATTTGAAATTGTATCATTCACCCTGCTCCTGAAATATGCTAGGCGCTCATTGAATTTACGTTCTGCAAAATCCACGAAAGCTAGTACTTGTGGTAATATTCTTGGATCAGGTCCTTGAATTTTCAAAGCAGAATCAAAACACTCTGCCAATCTCAGAACTGATAAATCCTCAAACCTCTCCACGTCAATACCGTGGATATGAATCCGTTTTTCCAGTGGAAGCTGCTGATTCCATCGGTACAGGTTATCAAATAGCTTCATGTATTTTGGAGAAGCAATCCCTTTGATAGCATTTTCCGCGCGTTGATCTCCATGACGAATAAACCGATTTAAATAGTAGGCACGAGCTGGACTTAATTCAATCAGATAATTCTGATAACCCGCATGGTCGTGTAGCAGTCGCATCACTTGAAATTCTACCAATGAATTGAAATCCACTTCTCTATGATTTTCACCACCAAAAACCAAGCGCACCTTCTTCGCAGACTGAATAAAACTATTCCATTCTTGTGCAGAGAAGCTATCCTTCAATTGATGGATTTCTTGTGCTTTTGGAGCACGCTGCGATAACAAATTACCAACGGAAAAAATCAAACAAAAGCATAACAACTTAATCTTCATCATTACCTCCTTCCTCGAACCTGATACCTGCTGAAAATCCAAAATACCACGCTGAGTGAGTAAAGTCACTCTCCGTATTTAAATAAACAGATTCTGTTTCCCATTTAGGATTACTCAAGTCTAATTGAGCACCCCCATGGATCCGAAAATATAACAGAGGTAACTTTAGTGTGGCATGAACATTTACACCCAGACTATGCCCGTTGTTAGAAACATTTGTTATGTCTTGAGTCGGCTTGGCTATATGCTGAGAAAAGCTATCTAGCATGGTAAATTTAGCCACCGCATAATTGTACTGCATGCCTAACCCAAGATCAAAAAACCTCTTGCGAAGGGCAGGGTAATAATAGGCCAATTCCCAATTAGAATATTGAAAAGACAAATTAGGTGCTAACAATTCATTAGAAGTCCCTGACCTCAATGGTGAGGATGTACGCCAAGAAAACTCCATCAACAATGGCTCGTTTTCATCGGGTTTAACCCAGAACGACACCCCATTCAACTGAAGGTTCTTAATATTGGAGTATCCATTTGTAGATAAATCCGCATTGATTATACTCAAATTTGGCCTTAATTCCTGTTGCGCGTAGCCTAAACCAAGTTCCACACCTCTGATTTGTACTCTAGATGCAGATTTCTTTTTTGGATCCTTGATCTGCTTTGTTTTTGAAACGGACTTCCAATCAAATTCATGCAAATTCCAAGATGTAACCATCTTGATACCATCTATGTGCAAAACAGTGTCAATATCGCGTTTAACAAAACCCTCTTTTATTTCAATCTGCTTAAAATCAACTCCTTGAACAAAATCGGGCAACCTAGACTTCGAAAATGATTCTAACTCGCGCTCTCCACAGATATACACTTGACGCCCTTCATGAAGTTGCTTTTGGACAATCGGCATCACATGATTTGATAAAGTTGCAAAGTACCGTATGGGCGAATGGTATACCCGATAGCTATCGGAAACATGTTCAATCCTTGAGAGAATGGATGCATCAAAACCAAAGGTATCTGACCCCAATAAACGTTGCCAGAATTCAACAGAATCTTGAATGAGTTTAGTCGTTCTGAATAAATTAAAATCAGCATTTATATCCGCATCCTGAGAGGAATTATGCTCCTCTGCTTTAATATCATAGTATTTCACATAGGCCGCTACTGCACGAATAGGCAATCTGTCTGACAAGGTCCTTTCATCACGTACTCGATCTTCCAATACCCACAGCAACGATTGTCTTCTTCGATTGATGGACCCTAATTGTATAGACGGATCTATGGGGAACACGCGGTGTTTTTTAAATCTCTTTTTAACCGAGGGGCTTTGATTGGACATCCACTCAGAAAAACCCCTGATCATGAACGTTGGAAAGTTACTCCAGCCATCGTATTCTACTTTCGTTAAAATCTGCTCTAATCGATCAAGCTTTCCATCCAAAACAAGATTTATACAATACGATTCTAATAGGTCGATAGGCGACCAAAACACACATGAATCTAATGTTGTTGAATCTTGATTAACCGCATAGATCGCGGTTAATACATTAAAAAACTCTTGCTTGTTAGGGTCGTGAAATAACTCGTTCGTATCAATAGAGTTCTCCAACCAATAAACCTGCTGTTTAATACTTGAGTCTATCGAGCTTTGAGCGCTCAATCTAATGCATAAGAAAATCGCCAGCACCGATACACTTAGGCGCTGAGACAAATTTATTAACCCTTCTTTTTTCTTACACAATGTTTAAAACCTGCTCTTTAATTTGTTCTAGCTTTTCTTTCATTTGAACCACACGCTCCTGCATCAGAAAGTAATTACTTTTTACTCCAAGTGTATTCATCTCTCGACCCATTTCTTGGGAAATAAAATTCAATTTACGACCAGTTGGTTCCTTATCCAGCGTTTCATTGAAGTATTTAATGTGTTGCCCTAAGCGTTGCTTCTCCTCTGCAATATCCCATTTGTCGAGGTACAAAAGTATTTCCTGTTCTAATCGATTTTCGTCAATATTCGATTCCTTCACATGCTCTAGCACATTCCCGTAAACGCGTTCCCTTAAAGCCTCGCGACGATTATCTTCCTCGTGCTCGATGATGGTTAGGTCATCCGATATTGACTTAACCAGTTCTTTTAATTTCTCTCCGGTGGCGCGACCTTCGGTAATCCTGAATTCATTCAATTGGGTTGCAGCCTCAAGCGTCACCTCTAATACTTTGGATTTCAACTCCTCTGGCACCTCTTTATCACCGGTATTGATCACATCTGGAACCCGTATAATATCTCGTAATGGATCATTCATAGGTATGCTAAGGGAATCTGATATTTTCTTCATAGCCGCATAATGTGATTGTGCAACCTCTAAATTTACCTGAACGCGCTCCTCTGGCGGTCTGGTATCCTCCCATCGGATACTATAAGAAACAGAAACGGTGCCACGTTCAAGCATTTCCCCTAGCTTTTTGCGTATCAATGCATCCATTTCTCCTAGATATCGAGGTAAACGGATATCCGCTTCAAAATATCGGCCGTTTAGTGCTTTAATTTCACAAGAAATGGTGGCTTGATCGCCTTCCCAACGGCTCTTTCCAAAGCCCGTCATACTTTTAATCTGCTTACTCACGAAAAGCGAAAATACGGAAATTTCATCGCTCAAGTCAGGTTTAAATCGTATTTAAAACCTGGTAGACACCCAAATATCCTATTTTTGAATGACATGATAAGGCTTAACCCTTTTATACTCTTCATGGCTGTTGTACTCATTGCTTTAAACGCATGTGATGGCGGCAAGACGTCTACAGCTGTAGAAGAGACGGAAGTCAAAGGAATGATAGACAATCCATCCAAGAAATTCAATTCCGATTCGGCTTTTGATTTCATCGCAAAGCAGGTGGCATTTGGTTATAGAATTCCCGGAACCAAAGAACATAAAGCTTGTGCGGAATGGCTGTATACCAAACTCAATCAATTTTGCGACACCGCTTATTTCCCCAAAGGAAGCACCACCACCCACGAAGGGAAAAATATCCCCGTTTATAATCTAATTGGCTCTTTTAGGCCAAATGCAAGTAGACGAATTTTATTAGCATCCCACTGGGATTCTAGGCCCATAGCCGATAACGGCCCAATAGAGAATCAACGCTCCCCTATAGATGGCGCAAATGATGGAGCCAGTGGAGTAGCTGTATTGCTAGAATTAGCCAGAAACCTTGATAGTCTTCCCGAGGATGTAGGTGTAGATATCGTTTTCTTCGACGCGGAGGATTTAGGTATTTCTGAAGTTGAAAACTCGTTTTGTTTGGGGAGCCAATACTGGGCTAAAAATCCTCATGTACCCGGATACTCTGCTCATTTTGGAATCTTATTGGATATGGTTGGTGGTGAAAAAGCGAAGTTTTATTGGGAAGGGAATAGTAAAAACTGGGGAAGTTATATTCTCTCACACGTATGGACGATCGCTCAAGAATTGGGTTTTGGCTCAAGGTTTATTACTGAAAGTACAGCACCAGTGATTGACGATCATGCCTATGTATATGAAGGCACCAAAATTCCGATGATTGATATCATCGATTACCACCACAGTAGCGGATTCCCCGAAGAATGGCATACGGTGAATGACAACCTAAAGAACATTCATAAACCTAGTCTTAGTGCGGTGGGAATTACACTTGAAAACACCCTATTAACTCCACCTCCTAGCCTATTTTATTAGTATGAATTGTGATATATTGGCCATAGGCGCACACCCAGATGATATTGAACTCGCTTGTTCTGGAACGCTCATTAAGGAAATCAATAATGGGAAGAAGGTTGTTTTATTGGATTTAACCCTCGGCGAATTGGGAAGCCGTGGTAACTCAAGTATTAGAACGCGGGAAGCAACTAAAAGCGCTCAAATAATGGGGGCTGCTGAACGTGTACAACTAAATTTATCGGACGGTTTTTTTGAGATTAACGAGACTTCTTTAATCGAGGTAATCAAACAAATCCGACACTTTAAGCCAACAACCATACTCGCAAATGCAACATCAGATAGACATCCGGACCATGGAAGAGCCTCTGATTTAGTGAGAAGAGCTGCTTTTCTCTCAGGTTTAGTGCGAATTGAAACTGAGCACCATGGCTCCATACAGCCCGCACATCGGCCTGATTCGGTCTTTTTTTATCTTCAAGACAGAAATATCGGGCCTGACTTTGTCGTTGATATTACAGACACTTTCGAGACTAAAATTGAATGTATAAAAGCGTTCGATAGCCAGTTTTACAAACCAAATAGTACAGAGCCTGAAACTCCGATCAGCACTAAATCCTTTTGGGATTTTATCGAGGCAAGAGCAAGAGACTACGGCCGATCAATAGGCAAAACATTTGGTGAGGGATTCATTTGCGAAAAAGGATTGGTTGGCGTTGATCGCGTGAACGACCTTTTTTAAATGAAGATCACCTTCAAAAATACGGGAAAGGCACTGCTTTGGTTGCCATTATTATTTGCACAGAAAGCTGTTGCTCAATCAAGTATTGATGCTAAAATCAACAGCCTTATTAAAACCAAACCCATACGTGTGGATCAACACCCTTTTGCCAAGGACACCAATATACTTTATTGGCCCATGTACTTTTCCAGCTCTTACTTTCAAGATAGCCTGAATTTCAACATCCCAAATAAACAAGAAATCGCTAGTGTCCATTTGGTTTATACGCGATATCGTCAGGTAGATACCTTCAATCAACCGAGACTCAATGAAAAACGCTTTTACAGGCTAGCCGAAAAACACCCTGAATGGTATAAAAATAAAGATATCACTTGGAGGGTTTTTGAACAAACGAAAGCAAAAACCGAAAAACGAGCTAAAAAAATGTTTCATGGTTTTATCGTCTTTCTTAAGCCGAATAAAGACCCAGAATTTGTTGACCGTGAGTTCGAAACATTGGATGACATCCTGCTGAATATTTCGGATACCATGGAAACCGTACCAGATAAAACTATCTGGAGGGTGAAACGAAAATACATTGAAACCGGCCGTTATTTACCGTGGAGAAAAGATCTTTTGGATAAAGGAGTTCGATACACCTCAGCAGGCATTTGGTTCAGAAGACCAGAAACGAGGATGGAGGTTGATAGTATCCCAAGACGCACCATACCAGGTTATCAAAAACTCAGTGGAAAGTACAAAGGAAAGAAGCTACAGCGTTTGGATGTTTATAATTCACTACTACGCTACCCTTTGAAAGGGAAATGGGCAATCGTTTCGGATGTTACCGGAAGTATGTCTCCATTTACCGGCCAAATATTAGCCTTTATTAAGAATCATCCATTCTCACGGGATAGTACGCAATTCAGTTTTTTCAATGACGGAAATGGGGCGCCTGAACTCATAAAAAGGATCGGTATATCAGGTGGAGTTTATACCTGTGAAGTAAATTCATTTGAAGTCCTCAATAAAACCGTAAGAAAAGCAATGAAAGCTGGTGATGGCGGAGATTTGCCAGAGAACAACATAGAGGCAGTGCTGCGTACCATTAAAAAATGGCCTCAAGTAGATACCGTTCTGATGATTGCTGATGAATTGGCTCCTGTAAAAGACATGGTGCTGTTAAAGTATGTAAAAAAACCAGTTACGATCATTGTCTGTAGCCATTTTGGAAACGGGAACATACCCAAGGATTACGTAAAAATTGCCCAATTTACAAAGGGCGGTATTCTGACTCCATCGGGAATGATTCGGATACCAAAAAATATGAGAAACGGAAATTTCATTGACTGCAGGGAACATCGATACACCTATCGTGACGGGGTTCTTTATCAAAATTAAATCACGCGTTTTAGAAAAAATCACCTTTTATCATGATGAACGTCATACAAGGTTGTAGTCTTAAGGGCTTAATTTTGCACTCATGATAGAAACCGATATCATCATCATAGGTGCTGGACCAGTGGGTTTATTTACGGTATTTGAAGCCGGCTTATTAAAACTCCGTTGCCACATCATTGATGTTTTGCCACAGGCCGGAGGACAACTAACTGAAATATAT
>VMCP01000150.1 GCA_008081305.1 Bacteroidota bacterium
GGACAAATTACCATTTACGAGCCCGGTCTAGAAACAATTTTTAAAAGAAACCTAAGAGAAGGTAGATTGACCTTTACAACAAATCTTGAGGATGCCCTAAAGGATAGTTTGGTGGTCTTCTTAGCATTACCTACACCTCCTGGTGAAGACGGTTCAGCAGATTTACGTTATGTTCTGGGTGTCGCAGAGGATTTAGGTAACATGATGACGGATTACAAGGTTATCGTTGATAAGAGTACGGTGCCTGTAGGTACAGCTGATAAAGTACATGCCGCAATTTCTAAGAATTACACGGGTGATTTTGATGTAGTATCAAATCCAGAGTTTCTTAGAGAAGGTGTAGCAGTGGATGATTTTATGAAGCCAGATCGAGTAGTGATTGGAGCTCAGTCAGATAAGGCATTCGAAATCATGGATGAACTTTATGCGCCTTATGTTCGCCAAGGCAATCCTGTGATGCACATGGATACTCGAAGTGCGGAATTAACCAAATACGCAGCGAATAGTTTCTTGGCTACAAAAATCTCATTCATGAATGAAATTGCGCGTTTATGTGAAAAGTTAGGCGCGGATGTAGACATGGTTAGAAAAGGGGTAGGAAGTGATGATCGTATTGGAAAGCGTTTCTTATTCCCTGGAATTGGATATGGTGGAAGTTGTTTCCCTAAAGATGTTAAAGCATTGGTTCATAGTGCTTCAGAAGTTGATTATGATTTCAAGATTTTGAAGGCAGTCGAAGATGTTAACGCAGAGCAGAAAAAGGCACTATTACCAAAAATCACAGAACACTATGCCAATTCAATTCAAGGTAAAACAGTGGCACTTTGGGGATTGGCCTTTAAACCCAATACGGATGATATTCGTGAGGCTCCGGCATTGGAAATGATTGATGCCCTCACTGATTTAGGTGCAACTGTTCAAGCCTATGACCCCGAAGCCATGCCAAACGTGAAAGCCGTGGTTGGAAATAAGGCTAATTTTATGGATTCGGCTTATGATGCACTAAACGGTGCAGACTTCTTGGTGATCGCCACCGAATGGCCTGAATTTAGAACACCCGATTTTGATAAAATATCCAATGCATTGAAAGATAATGTCATCTTTGATGGAAGAAACTTATTTGAATTGGATGTAATACGTAAACATGGATTTACTTATTACAGCATCGGTAGATCAGAAATTAAATGAAGAAAGAAAGAGTTTTAATTACCGGAGCTGCTGGCTTTTTAGGGTCGCACCTTTGCGATAGATTTCTTAAAGAAGGATATCATGTTATCGGAATGGATAATTTGATTACTGGAGATCTACGAAATATTGAGCATTTATTTGGTCGGGAGGATTTTGAATTTCACCACCATGATGTAAGTAAATTTGTTCACGTACCAGGTGATCTTAAGTATATTCTTCATTTTGCTTCACCGGCGAGTCCTATTGATTACCTTAAGATTCCTATTCAAACCCTAAAAGTGGGTTCCTTGGGTATTCATAACCTGTTAGGGTTAGCAATGGCGAAGAACGCTCGTTTATTGATTGCTAGTACCAGTGAAGTTTATGGGGATCCAACGGTACACCCACAAACTGAAGATTACTGGGGAAATGTAAATCCAGTAGGACCTAGAGGAGTTTACGATGAGGCAAAACGTTTCCAAGAGGCGATGACAATGGCTTATCACACTTATCACGGTTTGGAGACAAGAATAGTCAGAATTTTCAATACCTACGGACCTAGAATGAGGTTGAATGATGGTAGAGTACTTCCAGCGTTTATGGGGCAAGCACTCAGAGGAGAGGATTTAACCGTTTTTGGTGACGGAAGTCAAACACGTAGTTTTTGCTATGTGGATGACTTGATTGAAGGGATATATCGCCTATTGCTAAGTGATTGTGTAGATCCAGTGAACATAGGTAACCCAATGGAAATAACCATCAGGGAGTTTGCGGATGAAATTATCAAACTAACGGGTACCGATCAAAAGGTAATTGAAAAACCACTTCCAACAGACGATCCAAAGCAAAGGCAACCAAACATAGACAAAGCAAAAGAAGTATTAGGTTGGGAGCCACAATTCACCCGTGAAGAAGGGCTAAAAATCACATGGGAATACTTTAAATCCTTGCCCAAGGAGAGATTATACGAAGAATCACACCACAGAGATTTTAAATCCTAAGCGGTTTTCAGTGCTAGCTGCCCACAAGCGGCGTCAATATCTTTACCTCGGCTACGTCTTACATTAACGATTAGTCGTTGTTTTTCAAGTGCCATAGCAAATTCATCTAACCGACCTGTAGGTTGAAAATTTGCAGTGCTAATAGGGTTGTATTCAATTAGGTTAATTTTAGAAGGAAACGATCGAGCAAATACGGCTAATGCTTTTTCTGCCTCTTTCGTGTCGTTTACACCATTAATTACGGTGTATTCAAGGGTTGGTCGGATGTTTGTTTTATCAAACCAATAGTTCATGGCTTCCGATAAATCTTCCAAAGGATTGGTATCGTTAATAGGCATGATTTCAGATCGTTTGGCATTGGTTGCGGCATGTAAACTAAGTGCAAGATTCGTTCTGAGACCATCATCAGCAAGTTTTTTAATCATTTTGGTAATGCCAGCGGTGGATATGGTGATCCTACTTGGGCTCATACCAAGACCCGTTGGACTCGTGATGTGGTTTACGCTTTGTATGACTTCTTTATAGTTCAATAAAGGCTCTCCCATGCCCATATAAACTATGTTATCCAACGATTTTTGGCAATGCTCTTCCGAGAGTTGATTGATAAGTACAACTTGGTCAAAAATTTCAAAAGCTTTAAGGTTTCGTGTTCTAGGTAGGTATCCAGTTGCACAAAACGTACAACTCAAACTGCAACCAACCTGGCTGCTTATGCAAGCTGTTGTTCTCTTTTTAGTGGGGATCAAAACACCTTCAACACGGTTATCGTCCCACAATTTAAAAATTACTTTTATCGTGCCGTCTTTAGAATATTGAGCTTGATCTATCTGGGTAACCCTGAAAGTAAAGGCTTGCTTTAATTGATCTCTCAATTTCTTTGGGATATTCTGCATGGAGTCGAAATCACGTGCTTTTTTCTCCCAAAGCCATTGCCAAATCTGTTTTGCTCTAAATTTTGGTTCCTTAATCTCCAATAAAAAGGACTCCAATTCTAAAAGACTTATTTCGCGAATGTCTTTCGTACTCATTTCTTGCGATAATAAATGGTTATTGGAACACCACTAAAATTGTATTCTTCTCTAATTTTATTCTCTAAGAATCTCGTGTAACTATCGACCACGTATTGGGGGAGGTTACAGAAAAATGCGATCGCAATTCTTTTACTTGGAAGTTGATTTACAAACTTGATACGAACGAATTTTCCTTTTTTACTTGGTGGAGGAGTTGCTCCAATGATGGGTAGTAAGTAGTCGTTGAGTTTCCTTGTAGGGATTCTTTGATTAAGGTTTTCGTAAACTTTAAGAATGGACTCTGTAGCTTGAAAGATTCTTTGTTTATTCAAGGCTGATATATACAAAACAGGTACGTCCACAAAAGGCGCAATTCTTGATTTAATATGCTCGGTATATTCTTTAGCAGTGTTGGTTTCTTTTTCAATTAAATCCCATTTGTTTACCAAAATAATGACCCCTTTACCCAGTCTGTGTGCCATCCAGAATAAATTAATGTCTTGAGACTCCATTCCATGTTGCGCATCAATGACAATAACTACGATGTCGGCGTTTTCTAGGGCACGTAAAGACCTCATCACTGAGTAAAACTCAATATTTTCTCTGACCTTGCTTTTTTTCCGAATTCCCGCGGTATCCACTAAGATCATTTCTTTACCAAATGCGTTGTACATGGTATCTATGCTATCTCGGGTGGTACCAGCAATTTCAGTGACGATGTTTCGGTCTTTTCCCAAAAGAGCATTTATCAGGCTACTTTTTCCAACATTAGGACGCCCAACAATCGCAATTCTTGGTAGTTCACTATCCTCATCGGTTTGAAGTGGGATTTCTTTTAAATGCTCAGTTACTTTATCCAAAAGTTCTCCGGTGCCCGATCCACTTGTGGCAGATACTTCATGGATTTCATCAAAACCTAAGGCATAAAAAGCAGGAGCTTCAAGCCTTAAGGTATCGTTATCGACTTTGTTTACACAGCAAACTACTTTCTTTTTGGAGCGATGGAGAAGTCTCGCGAATTCTTCATCTAAAGGGTTTATGTCGGATTGAACATCAACCATAAAAATCAGTACAGATGCCTCTTCAATTGCAATATGGACCTGTTCTCTAATGGCAGCTTCAAAGCGATCTTCAGATTCTGGAACGAACCCTCCTGTATCGATGACGGTAAATTCTTCTCCGTTCCAGTCGCTTCGACCATAATGTCGATCTCTTGTAACACCGCTGTAGTCATCTACGATGGCTTTTCGTTCCCCTGTAAGTCGATTAAACAAGGTGCTTTTTCCTACGTTAGGCCTTCCGACGATGGCTACAATACGATTCATCCTACAAAGATAAGCATAATGCAAGCACCCTTTAGTATCCTATAAGTACAGAGGTTGTTAGGTCTGTGTTTTGTAAAAAGTATTAAGTCTTGTTTTTAGTAATCTGAGGACTAATTAATTATCTTTCCGCTTGTAATTTGTGCTTTCGTATTGAATGTCAAAAACCCCTAAAAAAGTTCTGGTAATTGGAGGTGGGCCTGCAGGTTTGGTAGCAGCGCATACGCTTTGTTCACGCGCTCAAGATAATGAGGAGTTTAATGTGACAATTTTGGAAGCATCTTCTTATGTTGGAGGCCTATCGCGAACACATAATTATAAAGGCAACCGTATGGATATCGGTGGTCATAGGTTTTTTTCCAAGAGCGATATTGTTATGGATTGGTGGCAATCAATTCTGCCAGTAGAGCAATCCCAAGAAGAGGAAGTAGAAATCAGCTACCAAGGAAAGAAAAGATCGATTAACACTTTTACTGACCTTCAGTCTAAAAATCAGGGTCGTGTGATGCTGATTCGCAATCGACTATCACGCATTTATTATCTCAGAAATTTTTTCTCCTATCCAATCAAGCTTTCTATCGATACGCTAAAAAAATTGGGTATGATAAACCTGATAAGAATAGGGTTTTCTTATCTGTACATTAGAATTTTTCCAAGGAAACAAGAGAGCACATTGGAAGATTTTCTCATTAATCGCTTTGGAAAGGCGCTGTACAGCATGTTTTTCAAGGATTATACCGAGAAAGTTTGGGGCGTACCGTGTGGTGATATTTCCGCCGAATGGGGTGCTCAACGCATAAAGGGCTTAAGTATAACTGAAGCCATAAAGCATGCCCTTCGTTCCAAAAAAAGTGTTAAAATCTCAGAGGATATCAAGCAAAAAAATACCGAAACCAGTTTGATCGAAAAGTTCTTGTATCCAAGGTTGGGTCCTGGTATGATGTGGGAAACTGTATCTGAACAAATTCAGGAAATGGGCGGCGAAATTATATATGAAACAGAAGTGGTTGGATTTGAATTAAATGAATCTAAAATAAGTACAGTCAGGGTAAGTCATAATGGACAAATAAAGGAGTATCAGGCCGATTATGTAATTAGCTCCATGCCCATTAAGAATTTAGTGAACGGTATCAAACCTGCAGTCCCTAGCCATATTTCGAAGATTGCAAACGGATTGGTTTATCGTGATTTTATAACCGTTGGGTTATTAATCAACCAATTTAAAGGCGGTCTAGATTTAAAAGATAATTGGGTGTATATCCAAGAAAAAGACGTAAAAATTGGGCGTTTGCAAATATTCAATAACTGGAGTCCAGATCTTGTATCAAATGCAAATAATATATGGTTAGGCTTAGAGTATTTTTGTCAGGAGGGGGATGAATTATGGAAATTAGACTCGGAGGAAATGCTATCATTTGCCATTCAAGAAATGGTCAAATTAGATTTGATTATTAAGGAAGACGTATTGGACGGAACCGTTTTGAAAGTTCCAAAAACGTATCCTGCATATTTTGGTTCATATGGAGAATTTGATGTTTTAAGAGCTCATTTGGATAGGTTGGAAAATCTATTCCTTATTGGGAGAAATGGCATGCATCGATACAATAATCAAGACCATAGTATGCTGACGGGTATGATGGCTGCTGAACAAATCTTATCGGGAAATGTTGACAAGGAGATGATTTGGAGTATTAATACGGAAATGGAGTATCACGAAGAAAAATGAAGATTTCAATGATTGCCGCAATAGGCGAAAATGCAGAAATAGGAAGGAATAATGATTTACTATGGCGTTTACCAGATGATTTTAAATGGTTCATAAAACATACGAAGGGTAAAACGGTTATCATGGGAAGAAACACCATGAATAGTCTGGGTAAACCATTAAAGAACCGAGTGAATGTTGTACTAAGTTCTAAAAACGAGGACATTATCCCAGGATTTGAGTATTACGCTACATTGGAAGAAGCGTTAAAAGGGTTACAAAAACAAGAGGAGGTGATGATCATTGGTGGCGGAAAACTCTATGAATACGCATTGCCTATGAGTCATCGACTGTATATCACACACGTTGATAAATCTTTCGGTGATGCAGATACCTTTTTCCCAAAAATCACAAAGGATTGGAATGTTACCTATGAGGAGTTTCACGCAGTTGATGAAACCCACAAACTGAGCTTTACGTTTAAAGTTTACGAGCGAAATTAAATCAACGGTCAGCGAGTTGACCTTTCGCAAAGACCGATAAACCTGGTAAACCCAATCCTATACGATTAGCAAGTAAACCAATTTTTGAATCTAGTAATAATACACCTGTGATAAGTGAGGTGATAAATCTTGATTTATCCCATTTTGCCAAAGCTGTATTTTCTTTAGTCGTTTCACTATCCATAAATTTCACGAAAAACCAGCGTGAAAGCCATAATGAAAAAAAGAAATAACTAGATCGTTCCACATTAATTCCTAAATCCATGAATAATGTACCGAGTGTGTTTCTTGTGTACCTTCTAAAGTGTTTCATGTAATGGTCATGAGATGAAAATAGCGACTGATATGCTGGTACCGTAACGAGGATTTTAGTATCACGATCAATGGTATTGGATTCAATAAGCTCTTGTATAAACGCGCGATCATCCTCTACATGTTCTACCACATCTAACATGAGTGCTGCATGGAAGCGTATCTCTTCAAAAGCGGTGTGAAAATCATCCAGCGTTTTGAATAAGTTCAGGTTTGAATTTTGATAGAGTTCCTTAAGGTCTTTGATATCTTCGCCCTCGAAAAAAATATCTATTCCCACAAATTGGATATTGGGATAGAATTGTGAGAGTTGATTGATAAGCCAAGCATCACCACAACCTAGATCTAGTATATATCCGTTTTCATTATTCGCATTCTCTAGTTCTCTGCTGAATAAATGTATAATGGTTTTTAAGCGAGCATTTTCCCAAGGGTGTCGTGAACTACGTTCGAAATTCTGCTTTGCTTCAATTAAATCCATATTTTTGAACAAAAGTACGCAACTTTCCTGCGTTAAACTTGATAATCAATGAAGATCGGTGTTTATGCTCGTTCGCTGAGAGATCCCAAGCACAGCAGTGCTATGTTGGAGTTATTGAAGATTCTCAACGAACGTGGGCATGATATTTTTTGCACTCCGGCACTAGAGGATTTTATTCAAATGAACTCCAACGGTTTATCTGTGCATGTTTTCGATTCTTATAATAAAAACAGCGCCGACAAGATAGATGCACTATGCAGCGTTGGTGGTGATGGAACTATTTTGGATACCATTTCATTGGTGAATGACAGCAATATTCCTGTTTTTCCCATAAATACCGGGCGATTGGGATTTTTAGCGGGAGTTCCTTCTAGTTATTTGGAGAAGGCAATAATAGAGTTAGAAAAAGGTCAATTTACTGTAGAGAAGCGGGCACTTTTAAACTTGGAATCAAGTGAAGAAATATTTGACTTTAATTATGCCCTGAACGATTTTGTGATCCATAAAAAGGAAACTTCTAGTATGATCGTGGTTCATGCGTATATCAACGGAGAGTTTTTGAATAGTTATTGGAGCGATGGTTTGATCATAGCAACACCCACGGGTTCTACTGGTTACTCCCTGAGTTGCGGTGGTCCTATTATATTTCCAAAATCAGACAGTTTTGTGATTACGCCGATTGCTCCACATAATCTCAACGTACGGCCAGTAGTTATTCCTGATGATGCGGTTATTTCCTTCGAAATAGAAGGTAGAGCAAGCAGTTATTTAGCGAGTTTAGACTCCCGAAGTGAAAGTATTACAAACAAGGTTTCGATGGCGGTCAGGAAAGCAGATTATTTCCTTTATTTGATTAGGCTGAACGATATTAATTTCATGGATACCTTGAGGAATAAATTGAATTGGGGATTCGATAGGAGAACAGAACATTAATGAAAAGATTTATTTGGTTGTGTTTGGCTATAAGTAGCCAACTTAATGCACAGATTCCTAATCTAAACGATGAAAATAGATTGGATGTCGCAACATGGAACATCGAATGGTTTGGGCATTCGAGTAGTGGCCCATCCAATGAAGAAACTCAGTTAGCAAATGCTACAAAACTATTGGTTGGGTTTGACTTTGATATCGTTGGAGTGTGTGAGATTAGTGATATTGCCTATTGGAATAAGTTACTCAATAACTGTAGCGATTACCAAGGTGTATTAAGTACTTGGAATCAAACCCAAAAAACAGGGTTGTTATTCAAAAAAGACCAGTTTGATTTTATTTATCAAAAACACATACTACCCAATTTTGATTATGAATTTGCGAGTGGACGTCTTCCATTAGAGGTAGGTTTAATGCCGAAAAGAGCCGATTGGAATCCAAAAGATACTTTGAGAGTTTGGGTGCTTCATATGAAAGCAAATACCGGCTCGAGTAGTTCAAAAGTGAAGGCGTATAATCGCAGATACAATGCAGGTGTAGCCCTGAAAATGTACATTGATCGTTTGGGGTCTCGTAATAAGGGTTTGGTACTTGGGGATTGGAACGATGATTTTGATCAAAGTATTTTAAGTGGCTATGCTACTCCATTTTCAAATTGGTTGAAAGATACCAACTATACGGTCCTTAGTTACCCTTTATCCTTAGCAGGAAAAAAATCGACGGTAAGTTACAATAGTATGATTGATCACATTGTAGCAACTCCAGGGTTTAAAGATTTAGAAATAGAAGATTCCACCTTTGCCTTATACTGCGAACCTTGGATATCTGGCTTTGGAAATAATACGAGTGATCATTATCCTATTTCAAGTAGATTAAAATGGCCATCGAATAAATCGGGTTTGAAAATTGAGAGCATTGAAAAGCATAAGCCTCTGCGGTTCAGAGGTGGTGAGCTATTTTGGGGAGGTACACGTATAAATGACGATGATTTTGAAGTGTACTCACTCACAGGAGCCAAAATTAAAAATCAAGATATCAATAAGTTGAGTTGGTATTTATTGAGGAAGTCAGGATCTGAATCAGATAACATAGTTTTTATGATTTCGGATACTGGGATTTTAGTAAAGCCTCAGTAGAACCCACTAAATCACAGTCTCAACGGCAAAATATTCATCTAAAACGATTGAGAAATAAGATTTCTCTCAACTAAAGTACTTTTGCAGCCTCATGTTTAAAAGTAAGGTGATAGGCTTTTCGGCCTTTGTATTGTTCTTTATTTTTCTCGATTGGTATACTTGGCAAGGGGTAAAATTATTGATCAAGAATAGTTCGGATCAAACCAAAAAATGGGTAGCGGCTATTTACTGGGGTTACACCGTTTCTATGATCTTATTTTTCATGATTGTTAGATTTTGGAGAATACCCTTAGATCCCATTGTTATACGGTTCATTGCATCCTTTGTATTTAGCGTTCTCATTATAAAAATATTTTGGACTTTCTTCTTATTGATTGATGATATCATCAGGGTGATTCGTTGGTTTTCGCAAGATATTTCCACCGGGAGTGCTGGTCTTGAACCAAATGCAAACAGGGAAGGAATAAGCCGATTAAAGTTTTTGAATTATCTGGGTATCGGAATGGCTACCTTGTTTTTTAGTTCGGCACTTTGGGGGGT
>VMCP01000089.1 GCA_008081305.1 Bacteroidota bacterium
TTTCCAAATCACGCTGCGGGATATAACTGGGTTCCATACGCCCCTATGTTAGGTGCGAGTGGTGCATTGTACGGTGTCATGACAGCATTTGCTTTATTATATCCGGAAGAGCGCATGATTTTCTTGTTCTTACCCTACCCTATCAAAGCCAAATACCTCGTGCCAGTCATTGTAGGTTTAGATGTTCTGTTGGGTGTTTTAGATTTCCAATCCGATAATATTGCTCATTTTGCCCATATAGGTGGTGCACTTTTTGGGTTCTTATTTGTTAAAATATGGAAGAAGTTCTGGTATAAATGATCACGAATAGACCCTTTTTTAAGTTAAATAGCCAACCCTTTAGTCCGTACAATAAAGCCATTGTCAATCTCATTTGGGCGAATGTGATTGTCTTTATTGTGTTGGGTGTGTTGCGTTTGTTTCCCTTTGGGGATACCATTTTCTATGCATTAAGTTTCAGTCCAACCAAACCGCTATATTTTTCATTTCCTACGGCAGTTACTTCCATATTTCTGCACGATGGTTTCTTTCACATACTGGGGAATATGCTCTGGTTGTACTTTGTAGGGATTATCCTAGAGGACCTCATAGGGAAAAAGCACATTTGGTATTTATTCTTTGGAGGTGGAATTGCGGGTGTAATCTTATTCTACCTAATCAGTCAGATGACGGGAAACCCTTATCCGCTGGTAGGGGCTTCTGCTGGCATTGCCGCAATTCTGGCAGCAACCGCTATTTTCACACCACACTATCGAGTATTTCTTTTTGGTGTTTTAGAAGTTGAAATTCGTTGGATTGTATTAATCAAAGTGTTTTTCGATTTACTTGGGATGTTTGGTTCATTCAATGCTGGAGGTTATCAAGCCCATGTGGGAGGATATATTTTCGGAGCGCTTTATATTTTGGAATTAAAAGGCATTTGGAGGATGCCAAAAATCCAATTTCAAAGCAGTTCTAAAAAACCTAAACGCTCTGCTAAAGTTACCATTGAAAATGATCAAGGTCATAATCCTTCACAGATGGAAATTGATCGAATCCTAGATAAAATTAGCGAAGGAGGGTACGATGCATTAACCCAAAAGGAAAAAGAAACCCTGTTTAAAGCCAGCGGCAAGAAGTAAGTGAAGATATTTCTTAAAGTACTAAACCTCGCGATGTTTCCAATCACTATTGTGGCGGGTTTGTTGCTATTGGTTTCGGGCTTTTCACCTTCGGTAAAACCCAGCTATATTGAGAGTATAGCATTACTTGGTTTAGCTTTTCCATACCTTTACTTTGCTAATGTTGTTATATTGATTTATTGGGGAATACAGCTACGATTAAAATCCATATTTCCGCTGGCTATTTTACTCATCAATTTTAACGGTATCAGTTTATATCTTCAGTGGAATTCTTCAGTCAAAGAAGTGGAAACACATGATATAAATGTTGTTACTTATAATGCTAATTTATTTGGCTATTACGATGAAAAATGGCACGTTGACAGTATTTGTGATATCATCAAATCAACGTCAGCAGATATTGTCTTACTTCAAGAAATTTATAATAAGCACGGTGATATCGAAAGGATGCGCAAGTATCTCCAAAAAAAGCTCAGTCTTGACTACGGCGTTGTTTCTAAATTATCTAATAATAGGGAATATGGGATGTGTATATTGTCACGATATCCCATAAAAAATTGGGATAAGATTCGCTTTGGTAGAAACACAGGGAATATGTCTATGTACGCTGATTTAGAACTATCTGACCCACAGTCTCAAAATCGACGAACCATCCGAGTATACAATATCCATTTACAATCGGTTCGGTTTGATAAAGCCGACTATCAAAACATGGAATCCATCCTCAATGATGAACCGGGCAGTAGCAATACGGATGGAATTATAACCAAATTAAAATCAGCATATAGCAAACGAACTCCTCAAGTTCAGACACTCAAAAAAGAACTCGAAATGTGTAAACTCACAAAAATTATAGGCGGCGATTTTAACGATGTACCCATGAGTTATACCTATCATGAGTTAAGTGAGGATCTAAAAGACGCCTTTACCCAAAGGGGCTCGGGGTTAGAAACTACATACAAAGGATTATTCCCTAGTTTTCGTATTGACTATCTCCTATATTCAGATGCTATGGAGTGCAAAAGCTATGAGAGTTTTTCAGAAATGCCCGGTGACCACAAAATGATTGCAACAAGACTTAATACAAAGCCCTTGTTCGAGTGATATTAGCGCATCATTTGAGAACTGTAACGCTGAATCTCTAAAATTGCCCTTTTAGCCAACACGAAATTTGGATCGAGCTCTAATGCCTTTTGTAGTTGTTCGGCAGCCTTCATCAGGTCACGTTGAGCCATAAAATGTTGACCTCGTAAATAAATAAAGGCTACTTCAGCTCTGACCGACTGTTTAATTTGACCCTGCAGATCTTCCAAATCAACTAATTTATTTTTAATCTCTTCGTTATTTTGAGCCTGAGTTATCATGCTATCGGCTCCTTTGAGGTTGCCTCTTAGTATTTCAATCATGGTTAGATCCCAGAAATAGGTGGGGTCTTGAGTTTCACTCCACAAAGAAGTGAACTCAGCTACAGCCGCCGTGTCCTCTCCTTGTTCAAGCATTAATTTTGCTCTAATATCTCTTAGAAACGTACTTGAACTATTTTCATTTAAGCCTTTATTCGCATAAAACAGGGCCGTTTTTGGATCACGCACCACGCCGGGAGTATTCTTATAGAAGTAATGATAAAAAGACAATGAGTCTAATACCCAATTAGGGGCAGCCGTATCATTCGCCAACCAATTGGTTAAAGAGTAAATCATTGCATCGTGATCACCCGCCTCTTGGGCTAGTTCAAAGGTGTTTTGAAATGAGTCGTTTTTCTCTTTTGGTGCGTTACAAGCGGCGAAATAAATGATGGCCGCAGGGATTATAATGTTGATTATTCTCATTTTATTTCTTTTCGTGAATTCTTTTTAGGCCGAACTCATCCTTTAAAACATGATAAGCCATTTCAGCATAATAGGCCAAACCATCAATAATTGCTGACAAATTCGCTTGATTAAAACTACTACCAGAAACACGATAACTAATTACAGTTGCATTATCTTGTTCATTGTAAGAGAACTTACCATAAAGTAGATTCAGATTAACTACAAGTAACTCCTTCAGGAAATCCTCTTTCCTGATGGTTGGCGCAAAAACAAACGGAATGGTGATTTGAAAAACGGTAGGGTCTTGCTTAAAGGTAAAATAATTCCAAGGTGTGGACTCTCTATCTTCCCACGCATCCATATAAACCGGCATCTCCTCCTTTAATAGAATCCACTGACCATTTTCATCGGCTTGAGCTTCTTCTGCAGACAAACCCATTTGACGGATAGCAGTTTCTACCTCCCCAATAAGCGTTTTCAACTCCATAAGGCAAAATTAAGCATTCAACGTGGAACGACTCTTCAAAAACCAAAATATCAGACCGATCAACGCAGTTGATACACCCAATATACTTTCTGTGGGTTTCTCACCGATAAAGAATATACAAACACTAGCAGTGGTTACAATAAACAAAATAGGCGTAAATGGGTAACCCCAGGCTCTGTATCCTTCAGGTTTTCCATGTGTAAATCGCAACTTGAGCATTCCTATGACGGTGATCAAAGTAAATAACGATAATGTAAAAGCTACATAGTATATGAGCGACTCAAAATCCATCGTCCATAACATGATTATGCTAATAATTGCTTGGGTAATGATTGCGTTATTGGGTATTCCTTTTTTTGACTCTTTGGAAATAACATTCAACTTCGGAATTGCCACAAACATCCCTGCAATTACTCTCGGTCCTGTGAAAATCATTGAACTAATGGTAGAAACCAAAAGTAAACTAATGATCGCTCCCATAAAAAGACCTAAAACATCACCCCATAAATAGTTTGCCGCGATTAACCCGACTTCCTTTTTACCCACCAATGCCTCTACAGGCGTGGAAGTTAAGAAAACCGCGTTGAGTAGTGTATACAAAACCGTCACCAACAAGGTTCCGATGATAATTGAACGTGTGAGATTTTTTTGTGGATCCTTAACACTTCCGGCAATATAAGCAGTGGCATTCCATCCGCTGTAAGCAAATGAAACCCAAATAAGACTAACTGCGAAGGCCGGAGTGAGCCAACCAGCATGCCAGATTTCATTTATGGCTTTTGGAGATATATCGAAATGGATATTTGTTTTATTCCCAAGCCAAAAACCGCTTACAATGAAGAATACAATCAAGACTAGCTTGAACAGTGTTGAAATCCTTTGAAAAAGCAAACCGAGCCTGATACTGTATGCATGAATAAGTGAAATGCCTAAAATAACAAGCATCGCTATCCATATGCTTGGCAAGGATGAAGAAATACCATTGATGTACGCACCAAGTGCTAATGCCGCTCCTGCTACTGGTGCCGCAAAACCTACGGTGATACTTACAAAACCAGCCATATAACCCAATGCCGGGTGAAAAATTTCAGATAAAAAATAGAATTCTCCCCCATCTTTAGGTAAACGATTAGCTAATTCAGCATAACAAAAAGCACCAGCTAAAGCAATAAGACCACCTATTATCCAAATCATGAGTATCGAAAACCCTTGTTGAATATCAAATAACTGATACCCTAAACTAGTAAATACTCCTGTGCCCACCATATTGGCTATAACCATGCTGGTCGCCGACCATAAGTCTACTTGCCGCTTATTTCCTTGATTTGTCAAGACATACAAGTATAATTTAAATCTTTAAAGTCCAAACTATGTAAGATCAATGATTATTTTTGTTCCATGTCAGCAGAAAACGATTCTATTTTTAGCATTGATATTCATACACACATTATCCCTGAAAACATGCCAGATTGGAAGCAAAAATTTGGCTATGGTGAGTTTGTATCATTAGAGCATCACAAACCATGTTGTGCCAAGATGATGATGGATGGTGAATTTTTTAGAGAGATAGAAAACAACTGCTGGGAAGCTGATCAGCGAATTACCGAATGCAATCACCAACATGTAAATGTGCAGGTATTGAGCACCATTCCCGTTATGTTTAGCTATTGGGCTGACCCCAAACACACATTAGAAATGGCCGTTTATCTAAATGATCATATTGCAGATATATGCGCGCGTTACCCAAAAAGGTTCGTAGGTTTAGGTACATTGCCTATGCAACACACCGAGTATGCCATAGAAGAGCTAAAACGCTGCAAAGAAATTGGCCTTAAAGGAGTTCAAATAGGGTCTCATGTGAACGATATGAACTTGAACGAGCCGGAACTATTTCCCATTTTTGAAGCTATACAAGACCTAGATATGGCACTTTTTGTTCACCCTTGGTGGTATAGTGCTAAAAAGAAAATGCCTAAATATTGGTTACCATGGTTGGTCGGAATGCCTGCTGAAACCTCTTTAGCTATATGCAGCATGATTTTTGGTGGCGTCTTTGAACGATTACCAAATTTAAGGGTAGCCTTTGCACATGGCGGTGGTGCATTTCCCGCCACGCTCGGAAGAATTGAACACGGATGGAAGGTTCGACCTGATCTAGTAGCCGTAGACAATGTGAAAAACCCAAGGGAATATATGGGTCAATTCTGGTTAGATAGCTTGGTTCACGACCCAAAAATGCTCGAATACATCGTTGACTTAGTGGGTTCTAAAAAAGTTTGTCTTGGAACCGATTATCCTTTCCCTCTAGGGGAATTAGAACCGGGCGAACTAATCAAGAATAGCAACTTCTCAAAAGATATAAAAGAGGATATGTTGAATCGTTCAGCCCTAGAATGGTTAAAGATGGAAAGAAGTTTTTTTGAGTAATTTAAAAACGTTTGTAACATAATTCAGCGTTTATCCCATATAGTCACACGAATTGTACATTTGAATATTGCATGAACATCAGCCGAAACCTTATTCTCACATTGGTATTAGTTTTGCCGTTATCTGGATTTAGTCAATCAGAAAACAAAAGGGTAATTTTCCCTTCTCAAGCAAATTTTTACCCACCCTATCAGATCAAAAGAACAGCAGTACAAAAAACAAACATCAATATATTACTAGAGGGCAACGAGCAAAAACAATCTGTTTCTTCTTGGATGACGAGCTTACAAACATGTAGACCTTCGAACCCAACAACAAATTTGCAACAAGTAGAAATGTGGGTAACGGATATCAATGGAACCTTGAAAACTTCAGAGATGTCAATGCCTATTCCAAATGTTGATACGAATATCTCAAGAGTAACTTACTACCTTGATAATGGAGGAATTATTCAAGACTTTGAAGGGAATGAAGAATATCTAAAATCACTCACTCAAACAGGGCTCTTCGCCGTTCAAAAAGGTAGAAACCTATGGTCTTTTTTAAGAAATGATAAGGATCTACGTATAGGCGATACACTAACAGAAAGTAAGAACGGTAATCCATTATCATTTGAAGCCATCTATGTCCTTAAAAGTGTCGAAGGCGGACAAGCAATCTTTGAGGTTAAACAGAAAATCGAATTAAACCAGAGCTATGAAGAAATGGGTTTACAGATGAATCAAAACGTTAAAGGCAGCATGAATGGAAGTCTGGTTGTGAGAGTTGCAGACCGAATGGTTTTAAATTCAAACATGGATATCGCCCTGGAGGGCACCATGGATATGGTCTACCTAAAAGCACCTATAACCATAAGGGGTAATATCACAGAAAACGCGGAACAGATATAATCTAGGGAAAAACCCTTTTGATCTCTTCGAAGGTATAGCCCTTGCCAACAAGAAAACGGTAGAGCTTATTTTTAGAATCCCAATCCAACGTTTTTTCAATAAGATCTTCTTCGGTAATTTTTAATTTTTTTAAGCCCAATTCTTTTATCTGATCGGATTGTACTTCTCTTGAAGGTAATTCATTGATGGCTTGATTAATTAACTTATTAGAGACTCCAGCTTGCATGAGTCCACGTTTGATTTTATCGGGTCCCCAACGCTTGATTTTAAACTTTCCCTGAGCATAAGCCAATGCAAATCTTTCCTCATTCAGGAAGTTGTTTTGGATTAAATGAATCAATACTTCTCCTCTCTCGGACTCAATTAAACCAAATCCCTTGAGTTTCTCTATCACTTGTTTTTGACTTCTTTCCTGATAGGAACAATAGCGTTCTAGTTTCTTAATTGCTTGTTCAACTGTAACAAATTGTGGCTTTCGCTCCCAAGGCATATTTACGAAAATACTTCAACCAAGGTAGACAAATGGTCAATTTTGCCATTTTTACAGAACTAAACTGCCAAAGTTTCATTAAAACTCAATTGGAACAGCTTTTGAAAAACACAAGATATGAAAACAGGACAAATTTCAGTTCAATCGGAGAACATCTTTCCGATTATTAAAAAATTCCTTTACACCGACCAGGAAATTTTTGTTCGTGAATTGGTGAGTAATGCGGTGGATGCCACCAAGAAAATCCAAACCCTAAGTAGAATTGGAGAATACTCGGGAGACGTTGAAGACCTCAAGGTTGAAGTGAGTATCGATGAAAAGAAAAAAACATTAACCATTTCTGACTATGGAGTGGGTATGACCGAAGATGAAATAGAAAAGTACATCACTCAGTTAGCATTCTCTGGGGCAACAGAATTTGTAGAGCAATGGAAGGATAAAGAACCTGAGCAGATGATTGGTCACTTTGGTTTGGGCTTTTACTCTGCATTTATGGTTGCAAAAGAGGTAACCATTGTATCCAAATCCTACAAGGAAAAAGCGACGGCAGTTAAATGGAATTGTGATGGCACTACTTCATACAGCTTAGATAAAGGTAAGCGCAAAAAAAGAGGTACAGATGTTATCCTTCATCTTACAGACGAAGATGCAGAAACCTATTTAAGCCAGTGGAAGGTAAAAGAGCTATTGAAAAAGTATTGTGGTTTTCTACCCATCCCAATTGAATTTGAAAAAGAAACCATTAACAATACCAATCCATTATGGGCCAAGAAACCATCGGAATTAAAGCAAGAGGATTACAAAACTTTCTTCGAGGAGTTATATCCCATGCAGGAAGCACCTTTATTTCATATCCATATCAATACAGACTTCCCTTTCAATCTAACAGGTGTACTTTACTTCCCGAAAATTAACCAAGCCCTAGATAACCGCAAAGACAGGGTTCAGTTATATAGTAATCAGGTATTTGTAACAGAAGATGTAAAAGATGTATTGCCGGAATTCCTTGTGCTATTACAGGGCGTGGTTGATTCTCCAGACATCCCTCTAAACGTAAGTAGAAGCGCGCTTCAAAGTGATAGCAATGTTAAAAAGATTACCGCACACATCTCGAAGAAAGTTTCGGATAAACTAAGTGAAATTTTCAAGAAAGATCGTGCTGACTATGAGTCAAAATGGGAATATCTAGACCTAATCGTGAAGTATGGAATGCTTTCAGATGAGAAGTTTGCTGACCGAATGAAAGACCATTGCTTATTGAAAACTACATCCGATAAACTACATACCGTACAAGAATGGATTGACCATGCTAAAGCGAACCAAACCGATAAAAATGGAGATACTATTGTTCTTTACACAACCGATGCGAAGGCGCAACATATGAGCGTGAAGGAAGTGCAAGAAGCTGGTTACGAAGTCGTTGTTTTAGATGGACCCCTGGATGTTCATTTCACTGGATTTGCTGAAGGTAAATACGAAAAAGTAAAGTTCAAATGTGTGGATAGTGAACCTGTGAACAAGCTGATTGAAAAAGAAGAGAATATTGAGTCTGTTTTAGAGAAAGAGCAACAGGAAGCATTAGAAGGCGCTGTTAAATCGCTGGTTAATGAGGCCGCATTCGATGTTAAAATGGAAAGTTTGCCACCACAGCAAGATTTATTATCCATCCATAGAAATGAGTGGGAACGCAGAATGGAGGAATACTCAAAAATGGGTCAGTCTATGCCGTTTGGCGATTTAGGGATGAAAAAACATACCCTTATTGTAAATACTAATCATGAGCTCGCTTCTAAGGTTTTAGCGAAATCAGAAGAAGAAAGAAAAGAAATTCTTCAGCATTATTTAGATTTATCCATGTTATCTAAGAATCTGCTTCAAGGCGAAGGATTGGAGAATTTTATTGCAAAAGCGAAGAACTTCATTCAAGCCTAAGAATAAAATTAAAGCATAAAAAAAGCGGCTTAACAGCCGCTTTTTTTATGCTAACGTAAATACGGTGATTTCAGGGTAAATTCCCATTCTACCTGGGTAACCTAAGTAACCAAATCCGCGGTTCACGTACAAATATTGCTCTCCTTCTTTATATAAATCTAACCACTCTTTGTATAAATATTTAACCGGACTCCATCGGTAGAACTTCGAATCTACCCCAAATTGCATCCCATGCGTATGCCCGCTGAAAGTTGCAGCTATATCTGTTTTGGATAACACTTGTTCTCTCCAATGCGAAGGGTCATGACTCAAAAGTAACTTGGTCGCAATATCTTCGGTTCCTTGAGTGGCTTTATCTAGGTTCCCATATTTCGGAAACCTACCCTTGGCACTCCAGTTTTGTACTCCAATAATGGCTAATTTTTGCCCATCCTTCTCTAGGATACGATGTTCATCCAATAATAAATCCCAACCTAACTCTTTGTGATTTTGATACATACGCTCCATATTTTTTGACTTTTCTTCCGCGCTATTCCACATCACATAATCTCCATAGTCATGGTTTCCAAGAATGGAGTATACACCCATCGGAGCTGATATTTTTTTAAATACTTCAATCCAATTTATGGCTTCATCTGCCGTATCGTTCACTAAATCTCCAGTAAAAAACACAACATCGGGCTTTTGTGCGTTAATCAACTCAATGCCTTTCTCAACCGACTTTTTACTCCAAAAGCTTCCACTATGTATATCAGAAATTTGAACAATCTTCAACCCTTTGAATACATCAGGAAGTTGTTTTATTTTCAGCTTTCTCCTTCTAATAATGTAGTTATGAGCACCTTTCACAACCCCCCAAAGTG
>VMCP01000037.1 GCA_008081305.1 Bacteroidota bacterium
CTCCACCCTAAATAACTTAGATCCCCAATGGAGAACCCAACATACGGGTTCGCGTATTTTACTCTTAGATGCAAAGGAGTTAGAAGAGCGCCCGATGGGGAGGAATACCTTGGATTTTATTTTAAACTTGAGTGAAAACCTTGCAGATAATGTTCAAATCGTATTTGGGTCATTCGATGATCTAGCTGCAACTCATCCCGATTGTACATGGATCTTCAAGGAGCATCCTTCTCAACAGTATAGAGGTGTCGAAGATAGCAGAGACTGGATGTATCCCGAGGTAACGGGCTATTTCCCTTCATTTTTTGGATTTTGGAAGAAAGCAATGAAAAGTATCAAGTAATGAGTATACAATTTAGTCGAGAAGAAATCGATCAAATGCCGCAGCGGTATCGCGCCACGTTTATTAATTCTCTTGGGGGATTCAAAAGCGTTGTTTTGATAGGGACGAAAGATAAAAATGGGCAGGAGAATTTGAGTATTGTCAGTTCATTGTTTCATATTGGAGCTAATCCGCCTCTTTGCGGACTCATTTTTAGACCGGATTCAGTAGACCGACATACCTTGGATAATTTACTTGAAACGGGTTGGTACAGCATTAATCATATACATCCTGGAATCATCAAAAAAGCCCACCAAACCTCGGCAAGATACCCGAAAGAAGTTTCGGAATTTGACGAAGTGGGTTTAACACCGGAATATCCTGAGGGTTTTGATGTGCCAATGGTGAAGGAGAGTGCTGTTAAGTGGGTCATGAAGTTTAGAGAAAAACACGATCTTGAAATCAACGGCACGCATATGGTTTTGGGAGAAATAATACAGGTAGTAGTTCCAACCGATTGCATTAAAGAGGATGGTTTTGTTGATATTGTTTCGACAGAAACTACTACTTGTTCTGGATTGGATTCTTACCATACAGTAAAGCCAGGCACGCGTTTAACTTATGCAAAGCCAGATACCTGGCCGGAAGAAATTAAATCCTAGTGCCTAAAAATATCAAAAAGAGTAATCTACCTAGCAAGGTATGTCCTGTTTGTCAACGTCCTTTTTCTTGGCGGAAGAAATGGGAAAAAAACTGGAACGAAATCAAATACTGTTCGGAAAGATGCCGTAGAGCTAAAGCTTAATTGATTATACTTGTGTGTGCTCAAAGCGCAGGTATCCGATACAAAACTAGAAGCTGGTTGCGATGAGGCGGGGAGAGGCTGCCTAGCCGGACCCGTTACCGCGGCGGCTGTGATCTTACCGAAAGGATTTAATCACGAATGGCTTAATGATAGCAAGCAAGTCTATCAAAAGCGCCGTGAGGAACTAAGAAAGGTTATTGAAGAAGAGGCTCTATATTGGGCAGTAGCGGTATGCACACCAGAAGAAATTGATGGTATAAATATTCTCAATGCCAGTATACAGGCGATGCATCGAGCTGTGGATGCTCTTGACGTGGAACCTTCTTTTTTAGCCATTGATGGGAATCGGTTTAAACCTTATCGTGAAGTTCCATTCTCTACAGAGGTAAAAGGTGATGGTAGATTTTTGAACATTGCTGCAGCAAGTATTCTGGCGAAAACCCATAGAGATGAAGTAATGCTTAAATTACATTCAGAGTTTCCTCAGTACGGTTGGGATACCAATGCGGGTTACCCCACAATTCAGCATCGTGATGCGATTCGAGAGTTTGGCGTGACTCCCTATCACCGAAAAACATTTCGTTTATTACCAGAACAAATGAAACTCTTCTAATTCTATTTGATTAATCCCAATTTCAGAAAAAGGCCCCTGCCATATTTGACGTAGGATTCAACTACCTGACAAAGGCAGATAATCAAACCTGTAAACCCGTAAAAGATTCCCTTTTTTATGAAGTAATTCTTGAAAAACTTCACCAACGGACTAAACGTCACTTTTGATAAGAGTTTCAACCAAGGCAATGTTTTGGCGTATTTCGCACCTATTACTCCATAATTGATTGATTTTTTCCATAACTCCCTCTTGTTTTCGTAGGAGTAATGATGTAAATCTCCTTTGACTTTCTTTTTGGGATAACCTCGTTTGATTCTGAAGCGATCGTGTGGGTTGATGCCTTTCCATTGACCTCTATCTCGATTCCATAATCGAAGCTTTTTATCTGGATACCACCCGCAACCTCTAATCGGCCGCTCACCGATATAATTGAGTCGGTTCATGTAGTAACCGCTATGATGGAATCCCACTTGCTTTTCTTCCATAATGGAATCTTGCAGTTCTTCGGAGAGATACTCATCGGCATCTAAGCTCAAAACAAATGGATAAAGTGCTTGATCTTTAGCCCAATTTTTTTGTTGGATATGTCCTTCAAATGGATGATTCAAAACGCGAGCACCCAAGTTTTCAGCAATCTCAACGGTTCGATCGGTAGAGCCACTGTCCACAACCAACACTTCATCGGAAACCATCATAGCGGAGCGAATACATTGCGCAATGCAATGGGCTTCATTGTATGCAATAATTACCGTGGAGAGTTTACCTTTTCCGGTCATTCGTCAAAGCTAGTGTTTCTAAAAAGACAGCACAAGGGATATTAATCTTCGATCCCTTGTTGTTTGAAAAACTTTGGTGCCATGTAGGCGAATGTTGCCAAATAAGTGAAGCATATCACGCCTACCCAAAATGAATATCTGATGCCGATTTGGGCAAGTTCAGAAAATGCACCTTGTGTTAAACTCACAATACCTCCACCCATGATCATCATAACTAGAAAGCTAGAACCTTGACCGGTATGCTTGCCAAGTCCTTTAATCGACAAGGTAAAAATACAAGGCCAAAGAGTTGAACAAAACAGTCCTACGCCTAAAAGTGAAAACATGGCTACTTTGCCTTCGGTGTACATTCCAGTAATGAGTAAAAGAATTCCTATTACAGAGTAGATCAATAATTGTCGAGCTGGATTACCCATGCTGAGATAATCGAATACAATCAATCCACCGATTAAGGCTGCATATGGCAAGAAAGGACTCACATCCACACCTGCGATAGAATTTGCCCCTAGGAAAATCCCAAACGCCACAAATGGAAGGAGGATTCTCAACAAGGATTTAGCCTTATCTGAAATATTAAATGCGCTTGCTGCAGAAGTCCATCTACCTACCATTAAACTTGCCCAGTACATACTTACGAATGGTGCCACTTGATTGGTAGCAACTCCAAGTTCTTGTTTTAGGTATTCTGGAAGGTTATCGGCCGTTGCTACTTCAACACCGACATATACAAAAATGCCAAACATTCCCATGATTAACTGTGGAAAAGCCAAAGCACTTTTCTTTGTATGGCTCACAGAAATGGCAGAATCTTCTGAATCGTTTTCTTCTTCGGCTTGATCTTTCAATGGATCTTCCATTCTCCAAAATATCACACCAAACAAAAAGAATAGAGCACCCAATGCGAGATATGGAATTTTAACCGCTGTGATGTCTAAAACAGTTTCTTCTTGTCCCAGCGAGCCGAAGATGGCGTAACTCACCAATAATGGTCCGATGGTTGTTCCAAGGTTATTGATTCCACCTGCCATACTCAAGCGTTGCGATCCGGTTTTAGAAGGCCCTAATAAAATAGCCAAGGGATTTGCTGCGGTCTGTTGAAAGGCAAAACCTATTCCAACAATCATTAAGCCTCCGAGAACCAATGGAAAGGAAGCGTTATTAGCTGCGGGAATAAATAATAAGGTTCCGATCGCTGATATGAAAAGCCCTATGGCAATTCCTTTTCCGTATCCCCAATCTCGAACCACATCGAATTTGAAGAATCGAACCATAGAAAAGTAAATCAATGAACCGATTGTGTAGGCCACGTAAAAGGCGAAAGCGATTAATTGACTTTCTCCTTGGGAGAGTTTTAAATGCTCTTTGAATACGGGAATTAAAATGCCGTTACTAGCTGCTACAAATCCCCAAAAAAAGAATACGCCCGTGAGGATTGCAAAAATCCTTCCTGTCTTATTGTTGCCCATACAATATCGTTTTTCCAAAACTATGGATAATTTTTAAATAAAAGGACAGGATTTTGGGGTGGTTTATGAATATTGAAGGACATATACTTACTTCGCTATTCGTGGATATTCCAAATAAATTATCAGGAGTTAAAGAATCTATTTTCTCTGTGATGTCAAGTATGGCAAAAGCACACGATGCACTAAATCTATCGCAGGGATTTCCAGAATTTGACCCTCCAAAACAACTATTAGAAGAAGTGAATTGGGCTATGAATAATGGCTATAATCAATACGCCCCGATGCCGGGTTATATAGAGCTACGTGAACAAATTGCTCAAAAGGAACTCGAACTCCATGGTCACGATGTTCATTCTTCTGACGAAATTACGGTTACCCCAGGCGCGACGGTGGCCTTATTTGCCTGTATTCACGCCATAGTAGAACCTGGAGATGAGGTGATTTTATTGGATCCAGCTTACGATAGTTATCAAGCGGCGGTAGAATGGGCTGGGGGGAAGTGTGTAAGAATACCAATGAACCTCAAAGACTTATCATTTCCTACAGAACAAATTAACGATAAACTAAACCCTAGGACGAAGCTGATTATTATCACTACACCTCATAACCCATTGGGTGCCGTAATGACCGACGAAGATTGGAAAGCCCTAACACAAATAACAGAACCAATAGGCACATTTATTTTATCCGATGAAGTTTACGAGCACATGGTGTTTGATCAAAAAAAGCACAAAAGTGTGTTGCAAGTGGAAGGGTTAAAAGAGCGAAGCATGAAGGTGTCATCATTTGGAAAAACCTTTCATTCTACGGGTTGGAAAATGGGTTATGTTATTGCCAACAATAAAATCACAAAATCGATAAGAAGACTGTACCAATTTGTGAACTTCTCCACTCATAGCGCAACGCAAATGGGTTTAACGCGGTTCATGTCAACCAATCCAAATTGGGAGCGGGAGCTATCCACGTTTTATGAGAAGAAGCGAAATCTATTTCAGGAATCCTTGGTGGGTAGCAAATGGAAAATATACCCTTGTTCCGGTTCATATTTTCAGATATTAGGTTTTGATGCCTTTTCCCATGAAGCAGATGATGAATTTGCATCTACACTTACCCAACAACATGGTATTGCCAGTATCCCGATAAATGTGTTTAACGAAAATGCCAGTCGCACAGGCTTGTTAAGGTTTTGTTTTGCCAAATCGGACGAAACATTGATTGCCGCAGTTAATAAACTCAAGCAAATTCCAACCTTATGACGGCACTGCAATTGAATTTGATCCAAACGGATTTGGTTTGGGAAAATGTGAATCAGAATCTACTTCGATTTCAATGGCATATCGAACGAACTCCGGAGCAGTCATTGGTGGTTTTACCGGAAATGTTTGCAACAGGCTTTACCATGAATCCATCTCATCACGCTGAAAAATCAAATGGTTTAGTTGTTCAGTGGCTCAAAGAAATGAGTAAGAATAAATGCATTTGTGGAAGCCTCTCATTTGAAGAAGAGGGCAAATACTACAATCGATTTCTAGCCGTAGCAAATGGAAAGATCATCTGTGAGTACGATAAGGTTCATTTATTTTCATTGGGAGAAGAGAACAAGCATTATCACAGTGGTAAAAGAACGACCTATTTTGAATGGAATGATTGGAAAATAGCACCTTTCATTTGTTACGATCTTCGGTTTCCCGAGTTGATGAGAGAACAAGCAAATGCTGATTTGATGTTATTCGTAGCAAACTGGCCTAAAATGCGAATGACCGCATGGAATTCATTGCTTCGTGCACGGGCTATCGAAAACCAATGCATGGTTGCGGGTGTGAACCGAGTGGGTAAAGATGGCAATGGCTTTCCGCATTCAGGTTGTACTCAAATCATTGACTATGCCGGGACGCACTTGGTAGAGCCTGTGGTTGATCGTGAGGTATTGGTTGATCAAACCATAGAAAAAACACCGATGTATCGTTTTAGAGAGAAATTCCCATTTTTAAAAGACAAAAAATAAATCACTTATCAAGCCCGGCAATGGCTTAACTTTGTAGCATGAATGCAGAGCATCTAAAGGATATAAGAGGCCGTGTGCAGGCTTTGGGGAGGTATCTTTGACGTCCCTAGGAAATTAGCAGAAATTGCAGACGAAGAAGAGCAAACGCTCGATCCGAATTTTTGGAATGAACCCAAAAAGGCGGAGGCACATTTAAAGAAAATCAAATCAAAAAAGATCTGGACCGAAGCTTTCAAAAGCATTGAAGACGGATTAGGTGATTTAGAGGTTCTACAAGAATTCGCCGAGATGGGCGAGGCAACCGAAGATGAGGTTGAACAATCTTATCGCGTGCTTTTAAAAGAACTCGAGGATTTAGAGTTTAAAAACATGCTTAAATCCGAAGAAGATTCATTGGGTTGTGTGTTGGAAATTAATGCAGGAGCTGGTGGAACGGAGAGCTGTGATTGGGCCGATATGCTGTACCGCATGTATAAAATGTGGGCGGAAAAAAGCGGATTTAAAATTTCAGAATTAGATCGTCAAGATGGCGATGTGGCGGGAATCAAAAGCATCTCGCTTGAAATTGATGGCCCCTTTGCCTTTGGTTATCTAAAAGGTGAAAATGGTGTTCATCGAATGGTAAGAATATCTCCTTTTGATAGTAACGCAAGACGTCATACTTCCTTTGCGTCGGTTTACGTGTATCCACTCGCGGATGATTCCATTGAAATCGATATTAAACCCAATGATATAGAATTTCATACTTCCCGTTCAGGTGGTGCAGGAGGGCAGAACGTGAACAAAGTAGAAACGAAGGTTCAATTAACGCATATACCGACAGGTATTGTGGTGGTTTGTCAAATTGAAAGAAGCCAGTTAGCGAATCGTGAACGTGCCATGCAGATGTTGAAGTCTCGTTTGTATGAACTCGAATTACAAAAACGGAATGCAGCAAGGGATGAAATAGAAGCGGGTAAGATGAAAATCGAGTGGGGCTCACAAATTAGAAACTATGTTTTCCATCCTTATAAACTGATAAAGGATGTACGTTCGGAGCATGAGACGAGCAACGTTCAACATGTGATGGACGGCGATTTAATGCCGTTTATTAGAGCATATTTATTGAAGACCCAATCTAATTAGGTTTTCAAGACGCTTTGATAGGTTTCTAAGCAGCGTTTTCGAGCAAACGAATGTTCCACCATCGGTTGGGGATATTCATTTGTTCCAAACTCAGGGATCCACTGTTTGATATACTCGAATTTTGGATCAAATTTCTTTTGTTGTGATTCAGGATTAAACACGCGGAAATACGGAGCCGCATCAACGCCAGAACCCGCGGCCCACTGCCACCCACCATTGTTGGAGGCTAATTCAAAATCCAAGAGTTTTTCGGCAAAATAAGCTTCTCCCCAACGCCAATCGATGAGTAGGTGTTTGGTTAGAAAACTTGCTACCACCATGCGTACACGGTTATGCATAAAGCCCGTTTGATTTAACTCACGCATGCCCGCATCCACCATCGGGTAACCGGTTGTTCCTGACTTCCAACGGTCGAAATCTTTGGTATTGTTTCGCCATGGGATTTGGTCATATATTTTTCGAAAACTACCATTCACCACGTGAGGGAAATGATATAGTATCTGCATGTAAAAATCTCGCCATATCAATTCATTGATCCATTTTTCAGAAAGTCTGACTCCTTTAAGAAATTTCTCCCTTATCGAAATCGTCCCAAATCGAAAATGTACCGATAGGCGACTTGTGCCGACGATACTGGGTATGTCTCTTTTTTCTTCGTAAGCAGAAATTCTACCTTGAGTAATGCTTTTTTCAGGAAAGCTGATATTTGGTGCGGAGAAACTCATTTCCTCCAGTGTTACCCATCTGGGTCTAGACGTTGAACAAAAATGGTGAAGGTACTTTTCTGAAGGGAACTGTTGTATCGGATGCTCGATGAGATGTTTTTTCCATTTTCTCATGTAGGGAGTATACACGGTATAGGGAGAGCCATCATCCTTAACTACTTCATCTTTTGCGAATATGACTTGATCCTTGAACTGTCGAAATTCTTTGTTTTGCTCGCTACAAATATTGGCTATTTCCTGATCCCGATTCATTGCATAAGGCTCATAGTCCTCGTTTGAGTATACCCCATCCATACTATCATCTTGCAATAATTCACCCCAAATTGATGCTGGTTTACCGTAATACACTTCTAAGTTTCCTCCGTGCTCAGTAATGCTTTCTTGCATCGTTTTAAGTTGATCATGGATAAAGGAAACACGAGCATCCTGTTTGTTGGAAAGTTTGTCGAGTATATCGGGATCGAATATAAAAACAGGTCGTACTGATTTTCCGGATTGCAAAGCCTGTAATAACCCATGGTTATCTGTCAGCCTGAGGTCTCTTCTAAACCAAAAGAATAATGAACTCATGTTATGCGATTAGGTCCTCCAAAGCTATTTCGATTTCGGGATATTTGTATTTAAAAGACTGCTCCTCTAGGCCCGTGTTTTGAACATGTTGCGATGTTAATGGAAGTACACTACGGTCACCCAATATCAAGCGTAACAAGGCCGACGGAATAGAAGGTGTTATCGAAAGAGGTAAAATCCTCTGACCTTTTGATTTAGTCACTTGGATTAATGACTTAGCAAATGTCCCTTGCTCACAAGGGTTAGGGGAAACGGCATTGTAAGTGCCTGATTTTAATTCGCCTGTTGCCAATTGTTTGAATATCTCAACAAGGTCTGTAAGATGTATCCAGCTCCATATATTCTGTTTCGATCCAGTATTCGGAACGATGCCCAATTTTCTGGTTAAGCCAGCCACGGGTAAAAGTCCACCTTCCATGGCAATTACCAAGCCAACGCGCACAATACTGAGTTTGGTCTGATCTGACTGAATAGGCTGGGCCGCTTTTTCCCAATCCACACATACATCGGATAGAAATCCTTTTCCTGATGTTGCGCTTTCATCGCAGGTGCTAGTAGTCGGGTTGGGGTAATATCCAATGGCACTGGTGGATATAAAGTGTTTTATACGATTTGGTTGAGATTTTAAATGATTGATTAAAAGCTCAGTACCGTTTACTCGGCTCTCATAGATCGATTTTTTATGATTTTTTGTCCAAGGCTTGGCTATATTAGAACCCGCTAAATGCACTACGGCATCTATCTCTGCAAGTTGATCAATACGGACATAATTGTTTTTTATTGACCAAGTTAAATCTTTTTCAGGGGTTGAATTGTTAGTGTTGTGTAGCAAGCAAAAAACCGTGTGGCCACTTTCCTGTAAAGAGGTTTTTAATTTGCTGCCAATGAGTCCGGAACTACCGGTGATTAGGATATTCATTGATATAAAATGACGAAAAACTCAAGTAGTACAACAAACGAAACTCCAAAAAGTCATAAGGTCCGCAAATCAAAAAAAGATTTTCGCGACAAATACTTCATTAAGGATGTAGAAAACATCACGGGGATAAAGGCGTTTACCATTAGGGTTTGGGAACAACGTTATGGGATGCTCGTTCCAAAAAGAACGGATACAAACATCCGTTATTACGAGGAAGAGGATCTTAAATACATGATGAATGTAGCCTTGCTCAATCATCATGGTTACAAGATTAGTAAGATCGCTGAAATGACGCGTGAGGAGGTTCAACGCAGAACCTTGCATATCAGTGAAAATAATTCATCATACCAAAATCAAGTTCAATCGCTGACGAATGCTATGATTGCCTTTGATGAGAAAGAATTTAATAAGATTCTTTCCATCAATATCTTGAAACTAGGCATGATGGAGACGATGACAGAAATCATCTTTCCTTTCCTTCAACATGTAGGAATACTTTGGTTAAGCGGTTCCACTAATGTAGCACACGAGCATTTTATTACTCATCTAGTCAAACAACGCTTGTATGTTTCGATTGATCAGATAACCACCCCAATAATGCCTGACGCGAAGAAATTTATTTTATTTCTTCCCAATGGTGAAAATCACGAATTATCCTTGTTGTTTGCTTCGTATATA
>VMCP01000206.1 GCA_008081305.1 Bacteroidota bacterium
ATAAAAAATCCTCCTTTGAGGCCATTTCATACGGGAAAAAGCTTGCCAGCGAAATGGGATCCGAGTGTATAGCAGTCACCCTATCTAATATTGATGCTACTGATGACCTTGGCATTTACGGTGCCGACAGAGTGGTTAACCTTGATGCAGGCGACACGTTTACAGCCGACGCAACAACATCTAAGGTTGCTGAAGCGTGTAAACAACTCAATGCGAGCGTGGTGGTACTATCTAACACCTACACAGGTAAATCTATGAGTCCTGGGATTTCAGTTGCCCTTGGAGCCTCAGTCGCAAGTAATGTGATTTCTCACCCAGATTTAAGCAATGGTTTCTCTGTAAAGCGTGGCGTATTTTCTGGAAAAGGTTTTGCTCATACGTCCTTGAAAAGATCCGTTAAAGTACTTGCCCTTACACCGAATACCTTTGACCTCGATAATAGTGGAAATACAGCAAGCATAGAAAAGTTAAATATTGAGGGGAAAAGTTCCAAAATTGAAATTACAAAAACAGATAAAGTGACTGGCCAAGTTCCATTAACAGAAGCAGAAATTGTTGTTTCAGCAGGAAGAGGAATGAAAGGGCCTGAAAATTGGAATCTGGTTGAAGATCTCGCAACTAAAATGGGAGCCGCAACTGCTTGTTCTAAGCCGGTAAGCGATATGGGTTGGAGACCACACGCTGAACACGTTGGGCAAACAGGAATCACGATCAAGCCAAATTTATACATCGCTATAGGTATTTCTGGCGCTATTCAACACCTTGCTGGGGTAAGCTCTAGTAAAACAATTGTAGCAATTAACAAGGATCCTGAGGCCCCGTTCTTCAAAGCCGCAGACTACGGAATTGTTGGTGATGCATTTGAGGTAATACCAACTCTTCTTAACGCTTTGGATAACTAATATGACACGTAGGGTTGAAGTCTTTATTAAGAATATTTTACCTGCACATTCTCATGGTGCATACACCTTAGTATTGCACAACCCTTCATCCAAAATTCAACTTCCCGTACTTATCGGCTCAATCGAAGCTCAGTCCATCGCAATGGAGATGGAAAACATTCAATCGAGTAGACCGCTTACCCATGACTTATTTGTTTCTGCACTTAAGAAGTTTGAAATTGGCGTAAAAGAAATCTGTGTTGAAAAGCTAGAAGAGGGAATTTATTACTCAACGATATACTTCGTTAAAGATGGTATCGAGCATTCCATGGATTCAAGAACATCCGATGCCATCGCCTTAGCCATAAAATATAAGTCTCCCATTTTTGTACTTCAAGAAATCATTGATGAGGCGGGATATCACGAAGAAGATATTTCAGAGGAAGAAGAGATGGACGAAACCGAAAATGACGTAGAATCATTTTTCTCCAAACTAAGCGTTGAAGATGAACCGTCAGATGATGAGTTTGCCGATCTCAGCACAGAGGACCTCAATCGACTGCTCCAAGAAGCCATTATCGAGGAAGATTATGACCGAGCTGCGAGCATCAGAGATGAGTTAGCAAAAAGAAAATCATGAAGAATACCTTGAAAGCCTTGATTATTGTAATGGGATTCGGTCTCATTTCCAACGTTCAAGCCCAATCCAATACGCTTTCAACAAAGGACACCCTAGCATGGCAATGCGAGGTAACGGCAGATTTATTGGATGGTGTATGGACATATATTTCCATTCTAAAGAAAAACGAAATAGACAGCGAAAATTCCGTGTACCTTGCTAGATTAAGTGAGAGCGATACGATGTTCCTTGCTAATGGGAAATTCGGTTATGATATTAAAGCTCTTAGCAAACATAGTAGAGGACTTTTCGATGTGATTTATGACTCTACCGTAAAGGCTTGTATTCTTCAATTTGATTATACTCCTACCAACGAAAACGACAAACCCGTTCGTCGTTTTTTTAAAGTCGATAAAATAACCTTAGATTCCTTAGTCATCTCAGAAGGGGATTTATCATTTCATTACAAAAGACGTTCATGAGTACGGCTTACTTTTACGGTGGCGAGTGGCACAATCCAGCAAAGTCCTCACCGAGTATGGATTTCAGATCAAGAATCCACCGTTATGGCGATGGTTTTTTTGAAAGTGCAATTTATTTTAACGGCGCTATTCGGCATGTTCATCACCACGTAGAGCGGATTAAACAAAGTCTTACGTTGTTAAAGATGCCAACTTTACCCGTATCAATTGACGAAATAATGCAATTGATTACGGAGAAAATCAATGATGAGAAATGGTCATCGGCGCGAATTAGGCTTTCATTTTTTCGGGAGGCAGAGGGCTTCTACACACCTAAACATGCGCGTACCGAATATTTTATTGAGCTACAACAAGCTGACACACAAGGATACCAATTAAACGAAACAGGACTGACCTTAGGAAACTACAAGGAGTTAACAAAAAATGAAAATTACCTAAGTTTACTAAAAACACAGTCGAGTTTACTATATGTGATGGCGGGGATCTTTGCACAGGAAAACAATTGGGATGAGGCGGTTATCTTCAATGAAAAAGGTCGCATTTCAGAATGCATATCCAGTAATATTTTTGCATTAATTGGTGACTTCATCGTAACTCCACCCTTATCTGAATATTGTGTAAATGGTGTGATGCGAAAAGTAGTTATCCAAGCAGCGAAATCCTACGGATATGAAGTACAAGAACGACCCATTTCAGAAATAGAACTCAACTCCGCATCTGAAATCTTCCTTACCAATGCCACAAAAGGTATTCAATGGGTAATGAGCTATAATGGTAAGCCCTTATTAAACGGAACGGCTAAGGTGCTCAGTACCAAAATCGATTAATTCCATTTCCAGTTTACACTGAAAAACACACTCCTTGGTTGGACGGGGCCATACACAAAATTACTGTCCCTGTTTTTACCCGAATCAAAATCGTGTTGATACGAATTCAACGCATTCTTAACGCCCAGGGTAATCCCAAATAAACCACCCGATTGGGTACGGATGTCACGACGGATAGAACACCCAATTTCATGGAATGGATTTGAAATAATAATCTCATCTTCCCTTTGTTCCGGTGCACCCGCAAAATGTGGAACCCACATCGGTCCTGTGTAAATATAATTTAAATCAAATGTTGAGTTCTTGGTCACAGACCAATTAAGTCTAGCAAAACCGTACAGATTTGGTGTTCGAATAAAAGACCGCATAGGCTTTACTGCATCCATCCAAATTACAGGATTTACGTACAAACTCCGTTGAGCTGTGAACCCGGCCTCCCATTGAACTTTCCCATAGTAATTCAATCTACTCTCGACAGTAATTCCCTGCACAAATGCGCCTTGTCCGTTCACCTTTAAAAATCTTTCCCCAAACATATCCTCACCCACAGAACGCAAATAAAACGCGCGATCCAATTTGGTATGAAATAAGTCAAGGGTAAAACCAAAAATCACATTTCTTAACGGCTTATCGTAATTCCAACTTAAGCCCCAAGAAGAAGAAATTTCAGGCAGCAGATTATTCGCCAACCCAATACGAGAAATCCCTCCACCTGCAAATGCTATATGCATATCCGTATCAAAAGCTTGAGGGGCCCTAAAACCGGTACCATAGCTTAACCTAAATTGCGAATTTATACTATGTTTATGGAGCAATGCTATTCTAGGGCTTAACCTGGGTCTCGACATAAAATTATGAAAATCCAATCGAGTACCCGTAAGTAACATCCAGGAAGGCTTGATTGTCCAATCGCTTTGTACAAAAATGCCCCAATTACGACTCGTTTGATCAATTAAATACCGATAAGCTTTGATTTCATCGTATACATCTTCCCATAAAAATTCTGTTCCTAGAGTCAAAGTATGAGTACCCAATTTCCCCGAATTCTTTAAATCCCACTGAGTGCCTACTTGAGAGGACCTAACCAAGGAATTGCCTCTAGGTAAGGGGTCCAAGTATCTTATCAATTCTGACAGTGAATCTGGTCGCACCCCTGTAAAGTGTCTTCTATTGGTAATTTGTGAAGCGCTGTAAATGGAGATTACGCTTTTTTCTGGACGAATAGCGTAACGGTAATCTAATGTGGCCATCCACACATCTTGATATCGTTCTTCACTTTGTCTAGAAACCTCTGCAGGTATGAATAACATATCCCCTCCGTGCCGATATTCATTTAAAGTAGATACATTTAAATTAATTCGTGACTTATCCGATGGTTTCCAAAATGAGGATAATCCAATCGCATATTGCTCTAATCTAGGTAGTTCCGAAAATTGATCTCCATTGGCATCATAATAATCACGTTGTCGGATGTTACCAGTAAGACCAACACCCCAGTTTTTATTTTCAGGAACCCATTGCGCTCCGATATTGGTTGAATGATCAAATGTGTTTGAGCCAATCACTTGTGTTCGGTTTGTTACGTCTACTCCCTTTTTATTGGGATCCTTGAGTAAAATATTCACCGTTCCCCCAATTGCGCTTGAACCATATAACGATGAACCTCCTCCTCGAACAACCTCCATTCGGCTTATTTGTTCTGTGGGAATTTGCTCTAAGCCATATAAACCCGTAATGGGACTAAAAATGGGTCTACCATTTATTAGAACTTGTGAATATCCACCCATTAGCCCATTTATTCTCAATTGGGTGTAATTACATGTCTGACAATTACTTTCCACTCGCAAACCGGGCTGAAATCGAGCACCATCTGCAACATTGCATGTATTTAGTTGATTCAGTGTTTTATTGGAAATAACATCAACTAAAACCGGGGATTCTGTTTTTCTCTTTGCTGTTTTAGTACCTGTGATCACAACCTCCTCTACCCGATCAATAGAATCTTGTATCCTTTGCCCGGGCAAGTTCCCACAATAAATAAACAGAAAAAAGATAACGGGGCCGCGATTCATTACAACAAAAATACTTTATTCCAACAGCCTCGGCTCAAGACGCATAGTCTTAATCTAGTCATTTATCGATGACTATTCTGGCGTCAACCTATATCTTTCGCTTTTTGTATAGATATATCGCAGTAAGCGGTAAAAAAACAATCGCTGCTGAAAAGAGACCCGTGAACAATAACACATTCGCCCCTTGCAAATGCAATAACTTAAAGAGCACACTCAATATAAAAATAGAGGCGGCGAAGGTGCCCGAAATATATACGGCTTTGCGCATAGTCAAATTTAAGAAAATATTAATACCACTGGAAAAACAAGTGATTTGAATGATTAAACACTGCCGCTGAACAACATATTTACAAGTTTTTCGGCATTTACCTGGTTATCAAACGTCTGATTCAATAAGGTTATACGTTGTTGTTTTTGATTCTCATCAAATGACTTTTCAAATGTCGCTTTTATCTGCTCAACTAGTTCAGAAGGTGTTTTTCCAACAAAGCACAAATCTTCAAGGCCTGTCTCCTCAACCATAGGTCTATTGGCTACTACGAAACGTCCACGGTATAGTGAATTTAACAGCTTAAGCTTAATACCTGTGGATTGAAATGTGACCAACACATTTGCATGGGCGTTGCTTATGAGATCAAGAATCTCATCGCTTGGAACATCCGCAATCAATCGAATGTTCGAAAAGGAATCCACCGATTTAATTAAGCTTTTAGGAGGCTGACTACCGGCAATAACACAAGGTACATTCAAACGTGAAAATACCTCTTTGACAAGAAAATGTGCGGCTCGGTGATTTTCAGGTACCGATAAATTACCGTGATATAAAATGTAGTCACCATTTCCCATTTTGCTACTTACTTTATCGTTTGAATGAAAGGCTGGGACATAAGTAGACTTCCCGTACTCTCCCTCGAAGTAACGATGTTCCATAGGAGAAATGGCGGCAATGCCTTCTGCAAATTGACCCACTTGCTTTTCATACTCCTTCAGGCGCTTAGCTTCACCTTTGAAGAACAAGGTCTTCCACCATTTTTCTTCTGCAAGCGCAAGTGCTTCATAATAATCGTGTTCAACGTTGTGTGCACGCACGATTTTTACTTTGTTGGCCAATAGCGGATGATTAATGTAAGCCGTTGTATGTAAGCCTTCGAATAAAATCGGGTGACGATCTGCTGATAATCTTTCCAGTAGCTTTTTCGATTCTCTCGAACGCACGATATATGGCCTCTTACCCCAAAATGGATTTTTCTTTAATCTCGGGTAATAATGTAACTCTGATACAACCTTCTTGAGTTCATCAGCTGGTTTTTTACCTCCGTATAGAAAAACATGAAGTACAACTTCAACATCTAACTCTTTTAGCGCCTTGTACTTGTAATACATATCCGTAGAACCACCGTAATTCGGTGGAAATGGCAAATCAAATGCCACGATATGCACTTTTTTAATGGTTGAGGACATCAGAATATATTTTCAATAGATTCACAGATTCTTTTTCCCAATTCCAAACTTTCTTGGCTTCGCTACATGAGTGCTTCATACGATTCAGCTCATGACTATTGTCCCAAAGATTATTTAAAACTTTTATAATTTCATGGTCTTCATCTTTCACCAAGGTTCCAACAGAAAATTCCTGAACCAATTGTCGATATTCAGGAAAGTCATTGATCACGGATGGAAGCTCGGCATGCACGTAATCAAAAAACTTATTATTCAGAGAAAGACGATAACTTTCCGAAACAGGTTCGGAAACATTATACCCAATAGTCGCCCATTTAGTATAACTCCCTAACTCCTCTGGTCTGATAAAACCAATAAAATGAACCCGATTATTTAAGCCAAACTCATTGACCTGCCTTTCTAACTTTTCTTTAATATCACCATCGCCAATGAGCACCAAATCATACGGAATGTACTCCATGATACGGATTAAACGTTCAAGTCCACGTGCCTCATTCAGTGCTCCCTGATATAGAATAAATTCCTTGCTTATATTTTCTAATGCCACGGGCTTTGCTCCATGACTTGATACTTTCTTTTCCTCCGGCATATTACGCACCACATGAATTTCTCTCGCGTATTTATCTTTCATCGACTTAGCGATTTCATTGCCCACGGTATACACCTCATCTGCTTCAATCATCACAGATCTCTCCACCAACAACCAAATTTTCTGAATTACTTTTCGCCTCTCAACCTCTGGAACAAAAGGAAACCATTCATGAGAATCCACTATCCATTTGATCGCTTTAAAGCGCCTTATCACCCTACCAGCAATGGCCGTATCCAAATCAACAGAGCACAGGATATGTAAATTCTTGTTCCATAGGAAAAGCAATAACCTTAGGTTGTACTCAAGGTAAAAGAGCTTACCACGAGTAAAAAAACATTGGATTCTATGCTGGTTGAAATTATGATTTTCAATGGGTCCGGACTCGTTCAAGACACGACCAACCAATGTCACATCAGCTCCTTGTGATGCGAGAAAATCACACGTTCGAATCATTCTCCGATCCCCTACCAAATCATTGGTAACAGTACAGTATATTTTTACTCCCTGCATCGTATCGTATTCGATATAGTTTTCTCCAAAATGCCATCATCTAGCATTAGTTCCAACGCGTGGACGTAGTTTTTCTTTTGTTCAATTGGAAAAGTCCCCATCAAATCCAGAAGCTCCCATTCGTTATTTTGAACTTTGTGAAGAATCTCCTTTTGAATCGCAACCATATCCGTAGGGTACTTACTCTGACAAATATCGCAAGATCCACAACTTTTCTCAATGGCACCTGTAAAGTACTCCACCCAAAATGATGATCTACATTGCTCATTGGTTGCGTATTCCTTCAGCTTCATCAAAGAATTGATTCTTCTTTCCTTCAAGGCTTCCATAAACGCTAGTTTAGGTTTTGGGTACAGGGAACGTGGTTCCAGCAGCGTAATAAGGGGATCCGTCGTTTTGGGGGTGTATTCGAGTAATCTAGCTGCCTGAAGTTTTAATATCAACTGTTTAACTTCTTCCATTGAGATGTGTAAATACCGTGATAATTCCCATTCGTTGATATTTACAAATCGTTCAAAAACACCTCCGTAGGATCTTAGAACTAAATCAATCACCGGCTGAAATGCGGCATACCTGATTTTAAAATCATATACTTCGGTATAATCCGCTGTAAACATCAATCTAGACGGTTGTAACAAACCTTCTGACATGGTTAAATAGCCTAATTTCTCAATGGTTTGCAAGGAGTAATAAAACTCCGTAGTGGGTATGTTATATTTTTTGGCTGCGTTTTCCCAGTCTAACGGGTAGGTTTGCCCTTCACCAGAACCTGGCGAAACACCAATACTATTCATGACCGCATGATACACGCGAATGATTGATTTTTCTGAGGGATGTTGCTTTTCAATAAATTCTTCAGCGCGTATCCAGTCCTGTTCGTCGTGTAATAAAATACACTGTGAAACTTTACCATCCCTTCCTGCTCTTCCCGCTTCTTGGTAATAATCTTCGGGGGTTGAACTCGGCGATACATGATAGACATTTCTCACATCGGGCTTATCAACGCCCATCCCAAAAGCATTGGTGCAGACCATTACTCGCACTTTATTATTCATCCACTCTTGTTGGCGCTTCACTCTTGAATCACGATCCAGGCCTCCGTGGTAATAATGGGTTGAAATACCTTCTCTGCCCAACCAATCAGCTATGTCTTGTACTAGTTTACGCGTTCCAGCAAATACGATGCTACTTCCTTCATTTGTCTTTAAACCTTGAAGTAACACTTGCATTTTATTCGATGTCTTAAAAACCCGAAATGTCAAATTACTTCTTCCGAAATCACCACGATATATGGTCGTTTTTTTTAAGGCTAATCCCTCTAAAATATCATCCTGTATCCAACGAGGAGCGCTAGCTGTAAAAGCCGCAACTGCAGGCTTTTTTACGAGTAGGGGATACACTTCTTTAATTTTTCGAAAAGATGGTCGAAAATCAGCTCCCCACATTGAAATACAATGTGCTTCATCTATCACCAACAAGCGAATATCCAGGTTGGGTAAATACTCCTGAAAAGAAACAGAGGATAATCGTTCCGGTGAAACATACAAGAAGGAATAATGTCCTTGCAGCGCATTTCCCATGATAATCCGTTGTTCTTTGTATCCCTGCCCACTGGTTAAAAATGCTGCATCAATACCTCGTTCATGAAGACCATCAACCTGATCTTTCATCAAAGCAATAAGAGGTGATACGACAATCGTCAATCCACCTAGAATTAAACCCGGAACCTGAAAACAGATACTTTTACCACCCCCTGTGGGTAGTAATACCAGTATGTTTTGCTTCGCTAAAATTGCTTGAATAATGTCTAGTTGACCTTTTCGATAGTCATCGTAACCCCAATATTGCTTGAGGATTTTATGTGCATCTGAACTGCCCATAACTTAAGTATTGAGGTCATTGATACGCCCGTCTGCAAGTTCCACACGACGATCAGCTAACTGAGCGAGTTCTAAATTATGAGTGACTATTAAAAAGGTGAGATCAAAATCATCTCTCATTTTTAAAAATAGCTCATGGATATGTTTGGCATTTTTTGAGTCCAAATTACCACTCGGTTCATCTGCTAAAATTACACTTGGTTTCATTGCAAGTGCACGCGCAATTGAAACCCGTTGTTGCTCACCGCCTGAAAGCTGCCCTGGTTTGTGACTGAATCTGTGTGCTAATCCAAGGTATGCGAGTCGTTCTTTTGCTTCTTTTTCTGCTGTCGACCTTTTCAGACCAGCAATCAGCATGGGTAACATAGCATTTTCAACTGCTGATAGTTCTGCAATCAACTGATGAAACTGAAATACGAATCCGAGGTGTTTATTCCTAAACGCAGAAAGTTTATTCCCCTTTAATTGAGTAGCATCTTCACCCGCAATTGTTAGCTCTCCACTGCTAGGTGATAGAAGGGTCCCCGCAATATGCAACAAGGTGCTTTTACCCGCTCCACTTTCTCCTGTAATACATACTATTTCTTTGGCT
>VMCP01000168.1 GCA_008081305.1 Bacteroidota bacterium
TCCTAAAAAATACACCAACTTGGGAGGTAAAATCCCCAAGGGAGCGCTTCTCGTAGGCCCTCCCGGCACGGGTAAAACACTCCTAGCCAAGGCCGTTGCAGGTGAAGCGGGTGTGCCTTTCTTCTCGTTATCTGGATCTGATTTTGTTGAGATGTTTGTTGGTGTGGGTGCGAGCAGAGTTCGTGACTTATTCAAGCAAGCAAAAGAAAAAGCACCAGCCATTATCTTTATTGATGAGATTGACGCTATTGGACGCGCTAGAGGTAAAAACCTCGTTCAGGGTTCAAATGATGAGAGAGAAAATACGCTGAACCAGCTATTAGCAGAAATGGATGGCTTTGGTACGGATACGGGAGTAATTATCCTTGCTGCTACCAACCGGGCAGAAATATTGGATTCTGCTCTTATGCGACCTGGCCGCTTTGATAGACAAATCAGTGTTGATCGACCAGACATTGTAGGTAGAGAGCAAATATTTGGGGTTCATTTAAGACCATTAACCAAGTTAGGTGAAGATGTAGATGCTCATAGACTTGCTTTGCAAACACCAGGTTTTGCAGGTGCTGAAATCGCTAATGTATGTAACGAAGCAGCCCTTATTGCAGCACGTCGCAACAAGGAGAAGGTAGAAATGAAAGATTTCCAAGATGCCATTGACCGTGTGATTGGTGGGTTGGAAAAGAAGAATAAGATCATCTCTCCTGAAGAAAAGAAAATCGTAGCATACCACGAAGCTGGTCACGCTGTTGCTGGTTGGTATTTAGAATTTGCCGATCCATTATTAAAGGTATCCATTGTTCCACGCGGAGTAGCGGCTCTGGGCTACGCTCAATACCTTCCTAAGGAACAATATCTATATCGTACGGAACAACTTTTGGATAGTATGTGCATGACACTTGGAGGTCGCGCAGCGGAACAGATTTTCTTTGAGAAGGTTTCCACAGGCGCACAAAATGACCTTGAGAGAATAACCAAACTAGCCTATGGCATGGTCACCAATTACGGTATGAGCAAAAAAGTTGGACAAATCAGTTTCAATGATCCAACGGGCGAGTACGGTTATCAACGTCCTTACTCTGAGAAAACTGCTGAGCTTATTGACCAAGAGGTGCGTAAGATGATTGACGATGCTTACGTAAGAACCATAGAACTTCTTACAGAGAAGAAGTCAGAGGTTGAGGCCATAGCCAAAGAACTCCTTACGAAAGAAATCATTTTTAAAGGAGATATTGAACGTATTATTGGGGCTCGTCCTTATGAAGAGGATGAAGTATCTCAACAGGTGTCTCAAATGAATCAACCGAAAGCTCAAATTGATGCGCCAGTAGACGATTCACAGGTAACCACAGAATCAGATGAAAATACCGATTCTAATGCGCCTATTGAAGGTTCAACCGATGCAAATAGTTCAGCATCTACTACCGAAAATCAAAGCGGCGAGAACAAGGATAATCCCGAAGAGGAATCCCAATCTTAAGGTCTGATAATAATTTTTGGATCAAGCCTTCAACTCTTGAAGTTGAATAAGTTTGTGATAAAGCTTTTGGTTGGCTATGAGTTCTTTGTGGGTACCCGTCTCAATCACTTCACCTTGATCTAAAACCACAATTTTATCTGCGTGCATAACCGTACTTAAACGATGTGCAATGACAATGCTGGTTCGGTCTTTCATGAGCAACTCTAATGCCTTTTGTACGGCCTTTTCACTCTGACTATCTAGTGCCGAGGTTGCCTCATCTAAGATTAGTATTTCAGGGTTTTTGAGCAAGGCTCTTGCAATCGAAAGTCTTTGCTTTTGACCACCTGAAAGCTTACCTCCACGCTCTCCTATTTCCGTATCATAGCCATTCTCAAAGGACATGATGAAATCATGCGCATAGGCCGCTTTGGCTGCTTCCTCTACCTCTCTTTGTGTTAATTCTGGCAAACCCAAGGCGATATTATTTCTAACGGTATCGTTAAACAATATACTCTCCTGGCTAACCACGCCAATTAAATCCCTTAAACCTTCTTGGGTAAACTTCCTTATATCCTTACCATCCAGTAGAATTGCTCCATCACTCACATCATAAAACCTTGCGATTAAGTCTGTGAGTGTGGTTTTACCTGCTCCAGAAGGTCCAACTAGTGCTACTGTTTGCCCTTTCTTTACATCAATATTGATATTTTTAATCACCTTGGCTTCCGAGTGATATTCAAACGAAACATTTTTAAGTTCTAATCCTACATTGAAGACAGGCGTATCTGGCTGTTGTGGGTCTTCCACAACAACAGGTGCCGTCACCAATTCTTGAATTCGTTCTAAACTCGCCATTCCCTTTTGTGCGGCATATAAAGCATTAGAAAAAGCCTTAAAAGGGGGTATTAGTTGACTAAAAATAGCGAAATATCCCAGAAAGAACTCAGGGTCTAATTCACCTCTAAATACCATACTTCCACCTAACCACAACAATAAGGCAGACACACTAATACCTACAGTTTCCGAAACCGGTGATGATAAATCATATCTGCGTTGAACAGAGATATTATTACGCGTATACTCCTGGTCCTGCTTTTCATAACGACTGTAAAAGTATTTAGATGCATTGAACGCTTTGATGATTCTAATTCCACCCAAGGTTTCCTCAAAAGAGCTCATTACACGACCTAATAATTGCTGGTTTTTTGTGCTTTTTCGTCTAAGAGACCTACCAATCAAGCCAATAATGATCGCGGTGAGGGGTAAAAACAACAGGATATATAGCGTTAGTTTGGCTGATAACACAACCAAGGCAATCATAAAAATGATGATATTTAACGGCTGAAAATATAATGCTTCCAATGATACCATCAGAGCAAATTCAATTTCTTTGATGTCATTACTCATTCGAGAAATCAAATCACCCTTGCGCTCATTATTGAAATATGCAATAGGCAGTTTAAGGCATTTCTCATAAATGTCGAGTCGCATTTTACGAATGCTCTTATTACGGATCAGCACCATAAAATTCATGGCAGTGTAGCGCGATACATTCTTAAATAAAGTAACAATGACCAACCCAATACTTAGGTAAGCCAATGCTTGAAAGGGCTCGCCTTTAGCTAAATCAGAAAACCAATCAAGAAAATCACGGTATACATGGGAAAACCAATCACCCACACCATAGGTAGAGGATTTAATCTCATTCGTTTCTTCCGCCTTTCCAAAAAGAATTTTCAGAACCGGCATGATCATCAATAGGGATATCAGATTGAAAACGATGTAAAAGAAATTGAAGATGAAGTTTCCAAAAATCAACCCCTTGTAATCAGCTGCATAACGCAGAAACTTAAATACCGCTTTCAAGACTCAACAAAATTAGGGAATAAGTAGGCGTATAAAAAAAGGGAGGCAGTAGCCTCCCTTTTTAAAATTATAAATCATACTATTAATTAATGATCATTTTTTCTGTGTAATGCACTCCATCGATGGTTTCTACTTCTACCATATATATCCCTGCATTCGCCGCAATATCCAATTTAACGGATTTTCCTGCGCTAGAAGCACGAGCACCTTCAAAGTAAACTCTACCATCCAAGCCTAATACCTTCACTCTTTGTACCTTATAATCTGCATCGTATATGTAGAACGACCCAGTATTGGGATTAGGGAATAACTTTAAAGAAGCATTTGCAAATGTCTTCACACTGCTTGGCTCGTTATCCAATATGGTTACCGTTAATACAGAATCTGCGCCGATGCTTCCAGCACCATCCATGTTTCTTAGGGCGAAAATCAAGGTTTTTGTTCCATCGCCTTCGGTATCATCAGAAATATTGGCTTTTACGGTGTAAAAATTATTGTTTTTTACAACCGAAATGGTTCTTGTTTGATAGTCAAAATCAATTGGAGACACTGCTGTTCCTCCAATCTGAACTAGATCTACTTTGAAGTTTTCATCGGTTGGGTTTACCCTTAGGTTCATTACCAATGAATCAGCTAGCTCAGTGATGGTCTCAGAAGTTTTCTCAAAACGAATCACAGGTAATGTAGCGGTTGTAAAATCATTCAAACTTCTAGGGGTTAAGTAATACTTCTCTTTATATGGTGCACGATTATCGAATTGAGAACCTATTCCTGCTACGTTAAAATAACCCTCTGGTGCTGGTGTACCATCGATATTTGTTTCAGCATCAATATGTAAAGTATCTAAATGTCCTGAAGATGTTTCAACTCGAACATAGCGCCACGTATTATCTGTAATGACATCTACAGGCCATTCGAATGGATCAATCAAACGAACACGATTGAGCTGCACCAATTCGGATTCTGTTTGTTCATTGATATCCGTTACCACCACTGGGTTTCTCAAAGTAACACCCGAGAACTTACGTATTACTGTATCTATACTCTCCATTTGAGCGGTACCCTGGAACTGTCCGATTTTACCCTGAACAAGAACAGAATCACCCTCTTTTACATTGTATTTAAAGGTATTTACAGAGGAGAACACTTGAATTCCACCTGTATAGTCACGGACAGTAAACGACAAACCCGTTGTTCTCATATTTACACCGTAAACCACACCATTGATTCTACAGTTAACACCCAATGAATCTACTTGGCCATCACTTTTAGTTTGTGCCGAAACCGTGGCAATATTGTAAATAGGCAAGTCATTGTCCTGAACACGAATTAAGAATGTATCAGGCTTAAGAATGGTGGTATTAGAAACATCAATCAAACCAAATTTGATGGTTTCCAAACCTTCATAATCGTCATCATCCTCAATTGGAATATTAAACACGATGGTATCCGGAGTAGTATTATCTATACTCTTAAGTTGAGAAACTGGGTTAAAGGTGAAATCCAAGCCACCCTTAGCTGAACTCTCTGCCGTCAGTAAACGCAAGGCAAAATCAGCACCCGCATCTTTCTTTTCTGTCACTGCAATCTTCACAGGAACGGAACCAACACCTTCATCTACAGTAACATCGGATCCAACCATCATAATGCTGGAGGGACCGTCGTTATCTTCAAGAATAATGAGCATCGTACTGTCTTTAATGGTAGCTAAACCTGTTTTCTGGCGTAACACCAGTACAATGGTATCATCCCAGTCGTAGGAAACATCATCACCAATATAGGCCACGATTTTTGCACTATCTGGTCCAGTGGATAAACCTAAACTGATAGAGGTATCGCTGTAACTATTTTTCCCTAAAGCGAATTCAGATGGTACGCGGGTACTATCACTCTTGCTTTTGATGAGAATATCAATATCCGAGGACACTTTAACAGAAGCATCCATCTTCAATTCAATTTCAAGTTTGCCGATTTTTTCATTCACACTAACCGTCGGTTGAGCAAAAGAAAGCATTGCTTCATCGTTGTCTAGGATTTTAATTTCATAAGTCTTTATATCACCTAAATCAGCATTTAACGGATTTGTTAGTCGAAGGAAAATATTCTCTGTGCCCTCTGTTAACTGATCATCCTTCAATTCAATTTTTAGCGTGTCCTTCACGTCTAAGCCTGGATTGAATTTAACGTTGAAGTTATTGTAAGTACTAATAAAATCTTCCTTATCGGTAGCTGTTCCTCCAGTAACTGAAAGATCGACTTGCTGACTTTCACTACCTGAGTATTTTCGTTCTATCACAATAATTGCATTGGTATCTGCTTCCGTATAACTAATGCTTGACGACACAAATGAAATTTCTGTAGGCACCATAGGGGCGTCTTCTTTTTTAAACTCAATGGCTGTTCCACTTCCCCCAGAAGGATTAGCGGTTGAAACAGAATTAGGTCCCCAAGTTCCATCTGCATCCTTTTGAAAGAATTCTACCAAACCGGTGGCGTCATTCAAAATTGAAAAAGAACGTACTCCATTATTCAGATCGTTTGGAATAATGCTTCCCCACATCCCTTTTTGGTTATGTACGTTAGAACTGTAAAACGAAGGTCTTGTGGGTAGCGTAGCCCCTGTGTAGGTTCCACCTTCCATGCTCGTAATGCTGAGCGGTCGACCAATACCATTTTCATCATCGTATAAAGCAACAAAGTAATCTGGATCGGCATAAGACTCACCATAAACACCTGTTCCTTCATTGCTAGAAGCATTTGTTCCAAACGATATCACCGTAAGAGAATCCGCAAGATACAAGTAACTTGTATCCATAGGAGATGCGGTGGTATTAATTAAGGTAAGCCCAATGTATACGGCGTTACCATCGGCAAAGGTTGAACTTCCATCACCAACCAAGCCAATCCAGAAGTCTGCACTACCCATCATATCGGTTTCGATGGTATCGTGGCCTCCAGCGGTTGAGAAAGAATGAGAACTAACATGTCGGTGGTTACTACCATCCATGTATACGGTACTTCCCGCACCATCCAATAAAATAGCGGTATCTAATTCACTCGCATCTAAACAACGTGCGATGTATTTGAATGTACTACTCGGCATAAGACCATCAAATCGAAGCCTAGCGTAGGTAATCATGGCTTCACTGTTGGAGCCAGAGGTTAAGTATTGGGGTACTACCACACTACTCACAGACATTGAGCTGCGCTGACCAAAAGCGGTCGAATAAACCGTTAGGAGCACGGCTAAACTGAGTAAAAATCTCTTCATCATAAATTAGCTTGAATAACAAAAATATGGAATTTAAGGCGATTCATGCTCTACAAGCTTTATGGCTCGTCTAAAATGTAATTACACTGACCATTTATTATGCTTTTTGAGTGAATCCGAGCGTTAAAATAGTGATGCCCACGTTGTTCTCCTCGTTCAAAGCTCTTACACATGATTCTATGGTAGCTCCGGTTGTCATTACGTCATCAACCAGAATTACATTTTTTACTCGCTCAGGAAGTTTGGAACAACGATAAACAGATTGGATATTCAACCATCGTTCAACCCTTGATTTTTCTGTTTGTGATTTCCGGTGTACCGAACGGGTTAATTGATTTCGATTTATTGGGATTCCAGTTGATTTTGCTATTCCATTTGCAATAATCTCCGCTTGATTGTAGCCACGCATCCAAAATTTTCTCCTCGCTAAAGGCACAGGCATCAATACCGAACCATGAAGTTGTTTTAATTCGTGTTTCATTTTTCTACCAAGCAAAGACCCCATATAAAATGCCAAGTCCTTCCGACCACGATACTTTATTTCCTTGAATAAATCAGCATATATAGAGTGACGTTGATAATTAAGTAAACTCTGTGCCATTATAAATTCGCATCGGCCCCATAGAGTTTTGCTCATGGGGTTTTCTAAAGGATCTGAGTGCATACTCAAGGGTAAATCTGAGAAACATCCCAAACAGAGAAATTTTTCATATTCTTCAAATACCGCAGAACCACAAAGAAGGCAAAAACGCGGAAAAAGTAAATCAATCACATTAGAAACAGCTGTTCTCATCGAATCTTTTCCTCATAGACCGCCGTTTATCTATTCATCCCCCACGCAACCAAATAAAAAACCGAAATTTGTTTATCATCCATGGCATCGAGAAGAGAAAATAGAGATTTACCAAAAGCAAAGTTCAATGCGGAAAGCATCAAACACTCGTTAAGGCTCTTTCGTTACATGTCAAAGAGTAACCGTTGGCTATTTGCTGCCGGAACTCTTTTTCTTGCTATCACGGCTGGAGCCTCTATCCTATTTCCAAAATTGCTGGGTGATATGATGGATGGTGTTTTTGTGTACGGAAAAGATGGGGTTCAAACCGCACCCAACACGGATCGCCTTACTGAAATTGCCTATTACTTTGTTGCCTTATTTACGGTTCAAGCTGTTTTTTCTTTTCTGAGGATATCCATTTACGTCAGAGTTACAGAAGGGATGACCTATGGACTTAGAACAGATTTATTTAAATCTATCGTAGGAAAAGGATTATCCTTTTTTGGCCGTAACCGTACAGGTGAAATTTTGAGCCGATTTAGCGCTGATATTGCTCAAATTCAAGATACATTCACCACTAATTTGGCTATGTTTCTGCGGCAGATTCTAGTACTTTTGGGCGGGGTAATTTTGATCTTTCAAACCTCTACTCAGCTTGCGTTATACATGTTAGCAAGCATTCCAGTAGTTGTGATTATTGCACTTTTCTTTGGGAAATTTATTCGTAAAATTTCCAAAGAAGTCCAAGATATCACCGCCGAAAACAACGTCATTGTGGAAGAAGCCGTTTCTGGAATTGTAAATGTGAAGGCATTCACCAACGAAGGTTTTGAGTCAAACCGATACACTCAAAATAGCACCTTTTTGATGAAGGAAAGCATCAAAAGAGGATACTGGCGTGGTGCTTTTAGCTCCTTCATTATTGTTTGTTTGTTCGGAGCTATTGTATGGTTGATATTCATGGGTTTAGGCATGGTGCAAGAAGGAAGCATGGCGATTGGAGAGTTATTCAACTTCATGTTGCTAACGGCTTTTGTTGGAGCCAGTCTGGCGGGCATGGCAGAACAGTTTGTGCAGATCCAAAAAACACTGGGTGCCATTGAACGGGTAATGGATATCATAGATTCTCCAAAAGAAACCAATCTTGGTAAAAGCATCCCTGAATTCAAAGACCATATTTCCTTGGAGAACATCCGATTTGCATACCCATCTCGACCTGAGGTGGAAGTGCTAAAAGGCATAAGTTTGACATTAGAATCAGGTAAAACAACCGCTTTGGTGGGCGCGAGTGGCTCAGGAAAAACGACCATTACCACTTTGTTATATCGTTTTTACAATCCTACTAACGGAAATATTTCAATCGGTACAAAAGATGCCAATGAATTCGACCTTAAATCATTCCGTGACCATATGGCTCTCGTTCCTCAAGAAGTGAGTTTATTCGGAGGTAGCATCTTAGATAACATTCGATATGGTAGACCCAATGCATCAAAGGAAGAAATCATACAAGCGGCAAAAGACGCCAATGCTTGGGAGTTCATTGAAGGTTTTCCTGATGGCCTCGACACCCTGGTTGGTGATCGTGGGCAACAACTATCCGGCGGTCAAAAACAGCGAATTGCTATTGCGAGGGCGATATTGAGAGATCCTAAACTCCTTATTTTAGATGAAGCGACTTCTTCTTTAGATTCTGAGAGTGAATTCTTGGTTCAGAAAGCACTGAATAAATTGATGAAGAATCGAACATCTCTGGTCATTGCCCATAGATTAAGTACCATCAAAATGGCCGATCAAATAGCCGTCATGAGAAAAGGGGAAATTTTGGAAGTAGGCAATCATGAGTCCCTCATGCAGAAAGAAGATGGTGTTTATCGTAAAATGGTAGAACGCCAAGTAGATCCCTCCGAGTTTTTTGATGCATGATGGGTAAAACAACGTCATTCTTAATCTTTTTAGTCTGCCTGATACAGGGCAGCGTGGTTCATGCACAAAATGAACGATTGGCTAGGAGTTTATACGAACAAAAAGATTTTGAACGTGCTGTTTTACTATACGAAGAACTACATAACAAAACACCTCAAAACCCAGAGTTCTACGAAAAATACATGGGATGTCTTATGGAGCTTCAGGACTACAAAACAGCCAAGAAGACCTGCAAACACATGGCCAAATCTACGGGTTATCCACTCATTTTTATCATTGATGAAAGTTGGGTTCATTACACCGAAAATGAAGAGAGTCGTCGCTTTGAAAAACTGTATCGTCTGATATTAGAAAAATCCCAAAACAACATCAATATTTCATTGAGAGCGGCCGAACGCTATAAACTACGGGGCATGAAAGATCAGGCGATCGATATCCTGCTTCAAGCGGAAGACCTTTTCGGAGAAAGTTCACGACTCAGTAATGAAATAGCACTTTTGGAAATCGAGACGGGTAACCGGCTTAAAGCCTTAGAGCGATATCTAGATATGACGGTAAGG
>VMCP01000136.1 GCA_008081305.1 Bacteroidota bacterium
CATATGAAAAAACATCTCACCTTCCTTTTGCTGTTAATTTTAAATGTATTTACGATTTCAGCACAGACAAAGAAAGTTGCCCTGACGAGCTTTTGGGTTAACAAGCACATCAATTTTGAACAGCTCGGTGGTGCGGCCGGTCTTGCTGCTTCGGTTGCTACACTCTCAGAATCACCCGATTTTAATCTTCAACCCGTATTGGATAGTTTTTACTCCGTTTTTATGAATGATTTTGCGACGCAATTTCCATTCGAACTCCTGGATGAGGATATCGTTCTTAATGATGAAGACTATCAAAATTATCAAGGCAGGTTCAACGAGTCCGATGATAAAAATAGGGGATTGTTTTTACAACGTTTCATAGTGCCTAAAACGTACAAACCACTTCAAGAATCTCTATTTAAGACCAAAAAGAGTAATCAGATGCAAATGGTGAACCTATTCAAAGACCGAGCGGATGGGGTAATGTTTGTTTCTATGGGATATGAATTCATCAGAAAACCATTACCTTTTACCGCTGGAATCAGGGCGTATTGTAGGATTAAGATTTGGAATAAAAAAGGAAAGCGTGTAGTTACCGTGAATGAATATGCCAAATCGAAAAAATCAATTCCAATCATTGCCGGAATTCCAGTAATGAAGCCAGAAAAATTATTGCCGATGTGTATTGACTCTTCCAATGAGCTCATTGAAGATCTACACCGACGGTTGAAAAAGATAACGCGCAAAGCGGCGAGGAAACTTTAATCGATGTGGTGCATCTGGCAACCAGGAACCAGAATCCAGTAACCAGAAACCTGGAACTAGTAACCAGAAACTAGGCACATCTTTTCAACAAGTACAGGGGTTAATTGTAGGTTTGACACTTACACCTTACATTTGTGATTAACATTAAGTTAAATAAACAATTCATTACCATGAAAAAAATTACCAAACTATTAGCGCTTGTAGGAATGTCGTTAACGGCAACCTTACAAGGTCAGGTATTCTTCTCTGAGTATGCGGAAGGTACCTCTAACAACAAGTATTTGGAGATTTATAATGGCTCTGGAAGCGATGTAAATTTGGAAGATTACTTGTTAGTGAACTGTTCAAACGGTTGTAAAGATGACGGCATTAAAGGTGCTTGGCAAATGACCTTCTTAGGAGTAGGACCTGCTAAAGGGAATACATCTTGGTATAGCACTGTCGTGGATGAGTCAATACGTTCATGCTTACACGATGATTACGTGATTTTCCATAAAGATGGTGTTTTCCAAAATGCAATGGGAGATGAGACCTTCCTAGAAGGGTGGCAGCATAGCGGTACTACCGATATTTGTGGTGCACCAGCAGCCCCTTTTGATGGCAAAAACTTAGGAACATGGAAGGATAATGGAGACGGTACAGTAACCGTTTACGGTCAAGGTTCCCACATTGGAATTCCTAAGGTGCATAACGGTGGTGAGACCTCCGACGGTACAGCTAAGGATTCTATTACCTATGAATATACAATTACCAATGACTCATCAATGGTGATTGAAATTGAAATTAATAATGGAGCTTACTGGACTTTCCACTACGTGAAAGCCATGAACACCTTTGAATACGACAATTCGAAACTTTTCTCTGGTAAGACATTGAAGTCAGGTGAAGTCTTCGTTATTGCCCATGGTAGCGCTCAAGCGGATATCAAAGCAGAAGGTGATGTGACGCACAACTTCTTGTCAAATGGAAACGATTGGTATGCACTTTGGAAAAAGAGCGATCGTACGTTTGTTGATGAAATTGGAGAAAATACAGATGAAGACAATGAGCCTTCAGCAGGTTGGGATGTAGCGGGAACAACCGCTGCAACTAAGGACAACACATTAATCCGTAAGTCTTATGTTAAGATGGGTTCAGCATGGAGTAAAAGTGCAGGAACCACAGCAGCCAATAGTGAGTGGGTTGTTTCTGACAAGCCAACAGCGGATTATGTATCAAACGACTTAGGAAGTTTCAATACGCCGGTAGGCGCTTGGAAAATGATTTATCTTGGAGTTGGGCCATCCAAAGGTGATGGTTCGTGGTACAATAGTACGTCAGACCCGACGGCAACAGACATTATCCTAAGCAGCAATGGTGATTTCCAAAATTTCAGAGGAGATTGCGTTAAGCCAGACAATGGATCATGGATGGATAACGAAGATGGTACTTTTACTGTTGTAGGAAAGGCTAATTTCGTTGGAATACATAAAGTATTTAATGGTGGTGAGACTTCAGACGGAAGTGCAGCTAACAAAGATTCAATCACATACGAGTATGAAGTCTACGGTGGAGATACCATGCAAGTGGATATCGAAATTAATAATGGAGCTTATTGGAGATTCCTTTATGTAAGGAGAGCTGCTCCATCTCCAAAGCGTGTGGTGAAATTCGCTGTTGACATGAGTGGTGAAACCGTTTCTTCAAACGGAATACACGTTGCAGGTAGCTTCCAGGGATGGAGTCCTTCTACAACTACTATGACCGATGCCGGAAATGGTATATATGAGGTTCATGCCTGTGTTGATGTGAACACGTTGGTAGAATACAAATTCCTTAACGATAATGATTGGGGAGGTGTTGAATCAGTACCTGCTATTTCACAAAAAGGTCATACCAACAATGGTGAAACCAATGACAATCGTTGGTTCTGGTCTGGTGCGGGTGACGATACCTTGATGCTTCCGGCATTTGTATTCGGTGGTTCTGCTCCTTCTGGAAAATATGCAGTGCGTTTAGCTGTTGACTTGAAGAGTGAAGACGCAGTGAGCGCCGATGGCGTTCATGTTGCAGGTAGTATCCAAAAAGCGGCTGGTTTCCCTGAGTGGAATCCAAGTGCAACTCAAATGGTGAACCTTTACAATACAAATAAAATACACGAGGTTATCTTGTGTGTAGCTGACGGTGATTACGAGTACAAGTTTGTTAACGGTAACGCATGGGGTAAAGATGAGTCTGTACCATCTTCTTGTGCAACCAATAACAATCGTGGAGTAAGCGTGAGCGCTGCTGACGTTGAGGCGAAGCTTGTTTGTTTCGGATCATGTGATGCTTGTCCTGGTGCACCTTTGACTAAGTTCAAAGCTACCTTCCAAATCGATATGAAGAAGGAGTGTAACTTTGAGAAAGTAGATATCGCTGGTGGAAAGATCAACGGCTGGGCCGGTGGTGATTTCTTAACTGATGATGATATGGACGGTGTTTACACCATCACGTTAGAGTTGGATTCAGGAGTTGAAATTGCTCACAAAGTGCGTAAGATTGACGCTGATGGAAACATCTCTTGGGAAGGTGGTTCTGACCGTAAGTACTTCGTGCATAACGATACAACTTTTGCAGTTCGTTGCTTTGGCTTAGACGAGCCTTGTTCTGGTAGCGTTATCGCTCCTGCAGATATCACATTTAAGGTGGACATGTCAAATGAAATCCCTGAAGATACCGTTTACGTAATGGGTTCTTTCACATCTCCTGCTTGGCAGTCTGGGGCACTTCCAATGACGCCTAACGTTGATAATCCTGATATTTATGAAGTAACGGTTGAGAAGGTTTGTAACGAGTACTTTGAGTACAAATTTGTAAACGAGCCATTTGATCCAGGTATGAATGGTGAAACATTCCCTGATACTACGGACCGTGCATGTGTTAAAGACAACGGTGTAGGTGGATTTAATCGTCACTACACACGTACATCTGATGAAGCAACTGAATTATTCTATGTGTACAATTCTTGTACTATGGGATCATCAATGGCTACTAAGGACATCGCAAAAGATGTGCGTATCTCTCCAAACCCTGCAAGTGGAGTATTCTACGTAACATTGAAAGATGCGAAAGTTGTATCTATCGATGTGATGAGTTTAGATGGTCGTATCGTTCGTCATACCGAAGCAAACGATTCACACGTTAAAGTAAACGTAAACGGATTGAACGGAGTTTACTTGGTAAACATCCAAGATCAGTTCGGACGTTCTACAGTTCAAAAAATTGTGATTCAATAATCATTCATTTGATATCAAAAAAAGGCCGCCTTGTGCGGCCTTTTTTTATGAACTTTCGTACTTGATGATTGTTCTTATTGAGTGAAAAAACTACATCGCGTACAAGACTTACCCATTTCCTTGGAAGAAGCATGGGATTTCTTCTCGTCTCCGGCTAATTTAAATGAAATCACCCCGGCTGATATGACCTTCAAAATCACTTCAGACGTTCCAGAGAAAATGTACGAGGGCCTATTCATCACCTATAAGATTTCTCCATTTTTAGGTATCCAAATGGATTGGTGTACAGAAATCACCCATATCAAAGACAAGGCATTTTTTGTAGATGAGCAGAGGAAAGGACCCTACAATATCTGGCATCATGAACACCATTTTGAAGAAATTCAAGGGGGCGTACGTATGACGGATATTCTGAATTATGACATTGGAAAAGGACCATTGGGCCCTATTGCAGGTGCGCTATTCGTAGATGCCAAAGTAAAAGGGATTTTTGATTATCGTTTTACCAAGCTTGAGCAACTTTTTGGTAGTGTGAAGTAATAAGGTTTTCTCACTTATTTTTGAAGTGAATGAAACTCGCACGAAGAGTTATATTTTTTATTGTTTTAACTTTCTGTCAACCTAGCCTTGCACAAAAGCATCTCGAGGGTTACTATTTGTTTGGAAGAATGGTACCCCATTCTTCATACACTGCGAACCTAGCGGCGCCTGTTTGGGGAGTTCAGTTAGACGCGGACTGGGAATTAACCAGACAAAAACGGTTTGAATCACATTTGGAGGGGGAGCCAAAAGTCAAATCTTATCTCGGAGGAACTGTGTTGTACATGAACATGGGTCATCAATTGACCGGTTCACAGTTTGCTAGTGGTGTATCTATGGCCACGCGATTTAAATTCAATGATTATTTGTTTTTCCGTGCGCGAATGGCCCATGGCTTCTCTTTTCTAACAAAAACTTATGACTCCACTCTTAATCCTACCAATTTTGCCATTGGTAGTAGCTTGAATTATCTGGCTTTAATAACAGCAGACATTCAGTTTAAGGTGAACAAATTGGCAATTGTTGCTGGTTTAAACGTAACTCATGCATCAAACGGAAATTTGTCTAAACCTAATGTGGGGCTAAATGCCGTAAATGCACATGTCGGGTTATCATACCGTATGCATGAAGATGGAAGCCGTAAGAATCTATATGTCCCCTCAACAGGTTATTATGCATTTCCCTTTGCCGTCGGAGTGAAAATGGCTAGACGTGAAAAGTCATTAGAATATCCTCGGTCATCTACTATTTGGGTGGTTGACGCTATGTATCGATTTCAAAAGACGGCTAATTCCTATTGGGATATAGGTATGGAATGGTTTGCAGATCCCAATTATCATTTTAACGATGATGGAACCTTTACACGGGTAGATCGCTCTCAAACCCAGGAATTGGCGGTAAGAGCGGGTAAAGTATACCTCATGGGGCGGTTAGGTATGAGACTAGATGCAGGGATGTACATAATGAAACCAAGGCATTCGGGAAAACCTTCCTTTTATAATGCGTTTGGTTTGGATTATAGAGCTGGGCAGCACTGGGTAGTAAGAAGTCGCTTAAAAGCCCATTTACACCGTGCAGACTACATGGAGTTTGGAGTCTCCTATATCTGGATTTGATGATGGAAAGCTGGATGCGTTTAAAAAGGATAAAAACAAAGGATAGAAAGTCATTATGGGTCTTTCTTACGATTATGTTTTGTTTTCCGATTGCGCGATCACAAAATACTTCTTGGTCTCTGACAGATAGTATTCGCTTAAGTTGGGAAAACGAGCCAACTATTTCTGCGGGCCTAGATAGCCGACATTCTTATTTAAGAGGGAAATCCATCAATATTTTTGGATTAAGAGTGGGTGCTGACTTTAAGAAAACGGCCGCATTTGTGGGTTTATATACTACGGCGTTTCAATCTGTATCCAATGATAATTACGAGTACGTATACCTCAGTGGAATAGGTGAGTATCGTTGGTTTAAAAATTATCGATGGTTTATTACTCAAACACTACAATTGGGTGTTGGTAACGCGAGCTTAACGTTAGTAAAACCAGATGGCACAAAAGATTTTCAAGACTTAATGATCATCCCAGTTGAAACAGGAGTAAATACAACCTATCGAATATGGAAGTACGTCGGACTTTCGGCTGGCGTAGGCGCGCGCTTTTCCTTAACGCCTGGTAGTTACTTTTCCTCTTCGTACTACACTTTTGGCGTTGCTTTGTATACTGACGAAATTTCGAAAACGCTGAGTCGATTAAAACGAAAAAAGAATTAATTATTCTCCTTTTTCTTTCTATCCGCTAGCATATTGATGAAATCTTCCATCTTATCAACATCAATGCGGTTCGCTACTATTTTCTTGTTTTCATCTAAAACAAAAATGGTCGGACTTGCAATGACGTAATAGGATTGCAGGTTATCTGCGTATTTCTGTTCTAGCACTTCTCCTCTGATGAGGTTAGTAAACTCAGATATTTCTTTATGCTCCTCAAGGTATTCTAGCCATTCTTTCCGCTTGTTACCAGAAGCCAATGTCACAACTTTCCAACCTTTATCCTTGTTGTTCTTGTAAATCTCTGCAATTTTTGGCATGGCCTCCTTACAATGGCCACAGGTAGGATCCCAGAACATAACGATGGTAAATGGAGCTTCAATACTATTGGTGTTAATCCATTCATCGCGTTCGTTTTTTAGTTGCAAGTCTCTTGCTTGAGCTCCAATTAAGGAATAAGAACGTCGATAAGCATTATCGCACATGCGTGCTACTGTGGTTGAATCTACCCACCAGGTTCTGCCTGCACAGTATTGTGACATAGCCATATGCACAAATACACGATCAAGCCCCATTATTTTACTTGACTCAAAATGGTTGGTTAAATACCATATGAGATATTTCTCGTTTTCAATGCTATTTTGAGCCTTGAGCAACAAATAATTACATGCATTAATACAAGAGTCTGCATCGGGTATGATTACTTTATCAAAGTACTCATCGAGTTTGTCCTTAAACAAGTTAATGGGCATCCGAACGAGGGCGTCCTCATTAAAGTCCACATGATCCCAGAAATGGGCTTTGTAGTATTGATAGGCAAAATTAGAATCAATGGTGCCGTCCTCTTTTTTAGGAGCTTCTGGAATCTTTATTGGTTTAAGCGCATACAAGAACCGAGCGATCATTGAATTTGGATGCTGGCTGATAAAAACACTATCGTAAGCCGTTTTTTCCTTTAATAATTCGTCTTTTACTGGATTCCATTTGGCAAGGTTCTCTTCAGATGAATCTTTCTTGATCTGTTGGTCTACTTCGATTAATTTCTCAATGATGTTGGTTTTAGATAACTGATAATTAATGAACCATTCATTCTCATCGGAGCCAATGGCTTTCATTGTTTTATAGTAATTGTGCTCTGTCCAAGAGGTATCTCCTTTCAATGTAAAGTCTTGATCATCACCAATTAGGAATTCGAAATAATCTTTCTTTTGGGGCAATACGAAGAGATACATACCTCTTTGTAGTAGACGATTGCCAGTAAATTCAGCCATGCCCTTTTTCCCTACGATGGCGGTGTCACGCAGGTATTTTCCACCAATATGGTGATCCGCTAGAAAAACCATCTCGCCTTCTTGAAGCCCTTTTAATTGAATTTTGATAGAGTAATCTCCGGCAGTTCGACCATCCCAAGGTTTTACTTCTTTAATCTTTGGATAGTCACCTACGCGACTGACTTTATTTACCTCATAAGGTCTTTCGTAAGGAGTAATCTGTGCAATTATTTGACTAACAGTTAATGTTGTAATGATAAGGGTTAATAGTCTCTTCCGCATTTGCATATGATTTGTGTAAATTTATAACAAAATTCATACCAATGAATTCTATCGACCCGAAAAATCAGGACTTCTTCGAAAGGGTTTTCGATGTAGTGCGACTCATACCCCATGGAAGGGTAAGCACTTACGGAGCAATTGCGGCTTATCTAGGTGCCAAGCGTAGTGCCCGTATGGTGGGCTGGGCAATGAATCTTAGTCATCAGGTGGATGCTGAAATTCCTGCTCACCGGGTGGTAAATAGAGTGGGTCTCTTAACAGGGAAGCATCACTTTAAGACGCCTACCACCATGAGAGAAAAATTACTGCAAGAGGGAATTATGTGCGATGAGCACGATCAAATCGTCAATTTTAACGAGGTCTTCTGGGACCCTTTTTCTTTGGATAATCTTTGAACAAACCCCACCATTGAGTTTTGGGATAAGGGGCATGTACCTTTACGGAGGGTTGGTCTTTCACAATGTGAGGAGTGATCAAAGTTTTGGCGTGTAAGCCTATAGATCTATCTGGAAGAGGATTCTTTGCGCCATACTTTAAATCACCCAAAATAGGTGAACCCATCTTGCTAAGTTGAGCACGAATTTGATGAAACCTGCCTGTTTCTAGGGTTATTTCATATAAATATCGACCAGCAATATTGGAAAGAAGTTTGTAATGTAATACCGAATGTTTCGCTCCGCCTTTAGGTTTAACATATGCGTGTGCACGGTGGGTGTTGCTATCCTTGCTAAGGTAATGTTCCAGAGTGCCCGTTTCTGATTCTAATGGATTGGTGGTAAGTGCGTGGTATATCTTGGTGTTGCGTTTCTCTTTGAAAATTTCGTTTAAACGAGATAAAGCTTTTGATGTTTTTGCAAAAAGAACAATTCCGCTAACAGGTCGGTCAATTCGATGCACCAAACCCACGTAGGCAGCTCCAGGCTTTTGATATTTTACACGGATGTATTCTTCGGCCATTTCAAGAAAATGTTCATCACCTGTTGAGTCACCCTGTACAGGGACTCCCGCTGGTTTATTTGCAAAAAGTAGGTGATTATCTTCCCATAAAATATCCATAGTGCAAAGGTAATGCGAATTTTACAGCTGAATTAGAAAGTTGTCATTGGGCAGACGAAAGAAGTCCTATTTTTGCGAACCCTTTTGAAGCTAGTCTCTGAGACATACCGCAATCATTTAAAACAGATTTTCACACTTTCGTACCCAATAATTCTAGGTCAGTTAGGTTTGGTTTTGATGGGAGTCGCCGACACCATTATGGTTGGTAGGCTGGGTGAGGATGCCCTAGCAGGAGTCAATCAAGGGAATAGTCTATTTTTCATGCTAAGTGGTTTAACCATTGGTGTCCTATTCGCCGTAAGCACATTGGTGAGTATTAAAGTGGGAGAGAAGAATGAAAAAGGTGGTTTCATCATTTATAGAGCAGGAATTTATGTTAGCTTGATTTTATTTCTATTCCAATTTGTATTGCTCCTCATCCTGCAACACCATTTTGAATGGCTTAAACAGTCGGACGCCGTCAATATCATCGCGCCTAAATACCTATCTGTGGTTTCATGGTCGGTATTGCCCATGTTGCTTTTTCTTAATGCTCGGCAGTACACCGATGGGTTAGGTCATACTAAAATATCCATGGTATTGACGCTCGCTGGTTTAGTCGTGAACGTTATTTTAAATGCGGTTTTAATTTATGGCTTTGGACCCATCGAGGCAATGGGCTACATGGGTGCGGCTTGGGCAACGTTGATTTCAAGAGTATTCATGATGCTGTCAGGTTTGTGGTATGTGCGGTATGCTCGCTTTATGAAGCAATTTCTTCCGGATAAAATGCCGAATCTTAGAGAAGTTTGGCAGGAAACACTCGGTATATGGAAGTTAGGTGTACCAACTGCTTTGCAAACCTTTGCCGAGTGGGCCTGTTTCTCTCTTTCTAGTACCATGGGCGGTGGGTATGGGTCGGTCCAGTTGGCCGCACAG
>VMCP01000262.1 GCA_008081305.1 Bacteroidota bacterium
AGGAACGAATTCACGTGGAGCAGCTCCGGTATAAATCTGTCTTGGACGGGCAATAGGCTGCTTATCGCGGCGCATTTCCTGCCATTGACTGATCCAACCTGGTAGACGACCTAAGGCAAATAGAACGGTAAAGAATTCAGTTGGGAAACCAAGCGCACGGTAAATAATACCAGAATAGAAGTCAACATTTGGGAACAATTTCTTTTCAACGAAATATGGATCATTTAAAGCTGCTTCTTCTAATTGCTTCGCAATATCTAATATTGGATCATTCACTCCGAGTTTAGCTAAAACTTCATCTGCGGATTTCTTGATGATCTTTGCACGAGGATCAAAATTCTTGTATACGCGGTGACCGAATCCCATCAAGCGGAAAGGATCGCTTTTATCTTTTGCTTTCTGGATGTATTTCTCTACGTCTCCACCGTCATTCTTGATGTTTTCCAACATCTCAAGTACTGCTTGATTTGCTCCACCATGTAGCGGTCCCCAAAGGGCGTTAATTCCTGCTGATATACTGCTATGTAAGCTAGCATGACTACTCCCTACTACTCTTACTGTACTAGCGGAACAGTTTTGTTCATGATCAGCATGAAGAATGAGTAATTTGTTCACTGCCTCAACCACCACAGGATCCGGTCTGTAATCTGGCTCGGATACCTGTCCAAACGTCATGTTCAAATAATTGGTAACGTAATCCAAGTTGTTGTTTGGATAAACCAAGGGATGACCTTTACTCTTTTTGTAGATCATCGCGCAAATGGTCGGCATTTTAGCCATAAAACGGATGATGGTGCGTTGGATAGATCCCTCTGATCTATTCGGGTCCAAAGCTTTTGGGTAGTACAAAACAAGCGAACTAATCATGCTGCTTAGTTGGCCCATAGGGTGACTTCCGGTTGGGAAGGCTTTGAACATGCTATCCAAACCCTCATTTACTAGGGTGTGCTCGGTTATGTTATCTTCGAAGGTTTTTAGTTCCGTCGCATTTGGTAATTCTCCGTGTAACAACAAATACGAAACTTCAAGGAAAGAGCACTTTTCAGCAAGATCCTCAATTGCATAACCTCTGTGGCGTAAGATTCCTTTTTCCCCATCCAAAAATGTAATACCACTTGTTGTTGCTCCGGTGTTTTTAAAACCAGGGTCAATTGTGATATACCCTGACATGCTGCGCAATTTTGAAATATCGATTGCTTTTTCACCTTCTGACCCAGTAATTACGGGCAGTTCGAACTCTTTTCCTTCAATACTAATTTTTGCAGTTTCTGACATTTTTGTGTAGTGGTTTTTTGGATTTCCACGAAGATAAGAAAATGTACTTCTTGTTTCAAGGATTTACAAAATCCTTACACGGACAACTTTATTGTTCGTTAAGCGCTTCGAAGCCTTTGTTGGTGAGCTGAAATCGGGTTTTCAGAATACGATCGACTTCTATACTGAACATGGGTTTTCCATGCTCATCTAAAGCCTTAAGAAAGCCATGATGTAATAATTGTCGAACAATATCAATAGTGACGGGCTTGGTTAAGTTAATTTCCTCTAAAACCAGTCCAAAGAGCTCTGGATGTATAAATTTACCCAGAACCTCCTTTTCATCTGTGTGAATTTCTAGCATCAGGATGCGTCGGAACCTTCTGGTCGCATTTGCGGGAAGAACAATACTTCTTGTATGGAGGACTGGTTTGTTAGCATCATAGTGAGGCGGTCAATTCCAATACCTAAACCCGATGTTGGAGGCATACCGTATTCCAATGATCTGATAAAGTCGTGATCCATCGCCATGGCTTCTTCGTCTCCACGTTCGGCTAATTTTAATTGTTCAATGAAACGCTCTTTTTGATCTTCAGGATCATTTAATTCGCTGTATGCATTGGCAATTTCTTTACCGTTTACAAAAAGTTCGAAGCGTTCAACCAAACCTTCTTTTTCGCGGTGCTTTTTGGTTAAAGGGCTCATTTCAATAGGATAATCCGTTATGAAGGTAGGTTGGATAAGGTGTTCTTCAGCCGTTGCACCAAAGATTTCATCTATCAATTTACCCTTGCCCATATCGGATGTGATTTCACAACCAATGGATTTAGCGAATTCACCCAATTCTTGTTCTGATTTTCCTTCGATATCAAAGTTTCCATACTTCTTAATAGACTCGGCCATCGTGAGTCTTTCGTATGGTGCTTTGAAGTTGATGGTGTTTTCTCCAACCTTAGCCTCTGTTGTGCCGTTCACATCCAGGGCACACTTAGAAATCATTTCTTCAACGAAGTCCATCATCCAGAAATAATCTTTGTAGGCAACGTAAATTTCAAGCCCAGTAAACTCTGGGTTATGAGTTCTATCGATTCCCTCATTCCGGAAATTCTTAGCAAATTCATAAACACCATCAAAACCACCAACGATTAACCGCTTTAGATAAAGCTCATTGGCAATCCTTAAGTAGAGTTTCATGTCCAGGGCGTTGTGATGTGTTTCAAACGGGCGAGCAGCAGCTCCGCCATGTACAGCTTGTAATATGGGTGTTTCAACTTCCAAGTAACCTTTCCCATTGAATGTATTTCGTAAGCTTTGGATAACCTTGGATCTTTTGATAAAGGTTTCTTTGTTGCTAGGATTTACCACTAAGTCTACATATCGCATCCTCGCCCGCATTTCAGGGTCGGTGAATGCGTCGTAAATTTCTCCATCTTTTTCTTTGGGAAGAGGCAATGGGTTGAGGCACTTTGAAAGTAGGGTTAAGGATTTAACATGCAAGCTGGTTTCTCCCGTTTTTGTGGTGAATACATGTCCTTCAACACCAATAAAATCGCCTATATCAAGGAGTTTTTTGAATACAGTGTTGTAAAGCGTCTTATCCTCACCAGGACAAATTTCATCCCTATTGACATAGATTTGGATTCTTGCGCTACTGTCTTGAATAACGGCAAATGCGGCTTTACCCATGATCCTACGGGCCATGATGCGTCCTGCAATTTTGATTTCTTTAAAATCTTCACTTCCCTCGGTGTAATTATTCAATATGCTTTCAGCACTTGAGTTTACTTCAAAAGTGGCAGCAGGAAATGGGTCTATTCCCAATTCTCTAAGTTGCTTAAGTGATTCACGGCGTTGAATCTGTTGTTCGTTCAGTTGCGCTTCCATAAAACGGTGCAAATTTAGGTGTTAAAGAGGTTGTGCCATTGATTTTTGCGGCAAACGGGTGGTTGAAACGGATTATTGATCTTTTTTCGGGGAAATAATCCGCAAAGAAGGGAGGGAAAAATGCCGTTGACCTAGGATTAGTAGAACCACCCCAACGGTAATACAGGCATCGGCAAAGTTCCAAATTGGTGCAAAGAAAACAAAGTGATCTCCGCCTTTAAAGGGTATCCACTCCGGTAGTACGCCTTCCCATAATGGTGCATAGAACATATCCACTACTTGACCTTCAAACCAAGTTTGGGTGTATCCATTGATATCATGAAAGTACCAGCCGTAGAAGACTGAATCGATGATATTGCCTAAGGCACCTGCTAAAACCAAGGATATAGCTACGACTAAAACGGTTGGAATCTTTTGCTTGACAAGGGCTTTGAGATATAAAAACCCAAAGAGCGATACGATGATCCTAAAGAAGGTAAGGATTAATTTTCCTGTCTTTCCACCACCGAAAAGGGTCATACCAAAAGCCATGCCCTCGTTCTCAATGAAATATATTCTAAACCAATCTTTTATGAGGGTGTAAGACTCACCGTAAATGAAATGCGTTTTTACATAAATCTTAATCCATTGGTCAATAACCAAAGATAAAATCAAGACGAGCAAAGCTAGTTGCATACGCCCTCTGGATTCTGTGGTTCTAAAAAGCGAAAATCCCAAAGCTATGTTTAGCGCTTAGTTTTGGCTTCCACGGTTTGAGTAGTATGCGGAACGAGGCGTAAACGTTCTTTAGGAATCAGAGTGCCTGTGGTTTTACAAATGCCGTAGGTTTTGTTGGTGATCCTAACCAAGGCAGCCTCTAAACTTTTGATGAACTTTAAATGATGTGCAGCCAATTGGTTCAGGTTTTCTTTTTCTGCGGTATCGGCACCGTCATCTAAGGTTAAATAATTGTTATTGGCAGATCCGTCACCTTGTGATTTCAACTGACCTTGTAGCGTGTTAAACTCAGTTTTAGCAGAGTCGAGTTTTTTAAGAATAATTTCTTTAAACTCTTCAAGTTCTGCATCTGTATAGCGGGTTTTGTCTTTTGTCATAGGTTTCCCTAGGGGTTTAAATAGTTAGACTTTAGTAAGGTGCAAAAATACGTTTTTTTCGTATACGTCTACCTCGTTGGAGGTTATTTCCTCATTATGAACAAATTGATTAGCAAGGACTTCATTACAGATGTAATCATGGTGTAAGGAAGCTGATTTAATGATTTCTTCGTCGCCTTGATATTCAATTTTAATACGATCAGTTACATCAAAACCAAGTTCTTTACGAAGATTTTGAATTCGATTTACAAATTCTCGAGCTATTCCTTCTAGCCTTAGTTCGTCGTTAATATTGATATCCAGGGCAACGGTTACATCTCCTTCGGAAGCAACTAACCAACCGGGCATATCTTGAGTTTTGATTTCAACATGGTCTAATGTGAGTTCGAATGTTGCTCCATCGAGCTCAATCATGAGTGAACCATCCGCTTCAAGTGTTTGAATGTGATTTGATTGTAGCTTAGAAATTTCTTGGGCCATCAACTTCATTTTAGGACCAAGTAGCTTTCCTAATGTTTTAAAGTTTGGCTTGATTTGTTTAACGAGTGTTTGATCATCCGCCCCTAAGAACTCAATATGTTTAACATTTACCTCCGATTTAATGATATCTGAAACATGTGAAATTTCTTCTCTCATGGCATCGGTCATTACCGGTATTAAAATCTTATTTAGTGGTTGACGTACTTTGATATTCTCCTTTTTTCTGAGTGAGAGGACCAAGCTACAAACTTGTTGAGCTCGAGACATTTGAGCCTCTAATTGTTTATTAATGTGCTCAGATGCTACTTCTGGCCATTGACTTAAATGAACCGACTCTTTTACTCGGTTAGCGCCTATTTGGCTATGGTTAAGTGAGCGGTAAAGCCAATCTGCAAAAAATGGCGCAAATGGAGAGCTTAAACGTGATAGCGTATCCAAACAAGTAAAGAGAGTATCATATGCGGCTTGTTTTTCTGTGTTCATTTCTCCTTTCCAGAAACGACGTCTTGATAAGCGCACAAACCAATTACTTAGGTGCTCATCTACAAAGTTCTCAATAAATCGTGATGCCTTTGTTGGGTCATAATCCTCTAATGCATCGGTCACAGACTGCACCAAGGAATTTAATTTGCTCACAATCCAACGGTCGAGTTCAGTACGCTCTGCTAACGGAATTTCACGATCCGCATTAAAGTGATACTCATCTATATTGGCGTAAATTGCAAAAAAACCATAGGTGTTATAAAGAGTAGCGAGGAATTTTCTCTGAGACTCTTGAACTCCATCTAAATTGAACTTTAAATTATCCCATGGTTGCGAATTGGTAAACATATACCAACGAACCGCATCAGCGCCATATTTTTCAACGGTAGTAAATGGGTCGATCGTATTTTTAAGACGCTTACTCATTTTATTACCGTGTTTATCGAGTACAAGCCCGTTTGCAATCACATTTTTAAAGGCAACGGAATCAAATAACATGACACCCAATGCATGAAGTGTGAAAAACCAACCGCGGGTTTGGTCAACACCCTCAGCAATAAAATCTGCTGGGAAGTTCTCTTTGAAAACACCATCGTTTTCGAACGGCCAATGCCATTGAGCATAGGGCATAGCACCACTATCAAACCAAACGTCAATTAAGTCACTTTCACGTTTCATTGGTTGGCCTGTTTCACTAACCAAAGTTATTTCATCAACGAATGGCCGATGTAAATCAAAGGTTTCTTTATCAATGGATTGATCAAGATTTAAGGCGTGGTTGGCTTTTTCAATTTCTTGAACTAGCTCATCCATACTACCAATACACTTTTCTTCTGAGTTATCTTCTGTACGCCAAATAGGTAATGGAGTGCCCCAGAATCTACTTCGACTTAAGTTCCAGTCTACCAGGTTTTCTAGCCAGTTTCCGAATCTTCCGGTTCCTGTACTTTGTGGTTTCCAATTGATGGTTTTATTTAGTTCAACAAGTCGGTCTTTTACAGCCGTTGTTTTAATAAACCAGCTTTCCAATGGGTAATAAAGGATAGGCTTATCGGTTCTCCAACAATGCGGATAACTATGCTCGTATTTCTCCACCTTAAATGCGCGATTTTCAGTTTTGAGTTTGATTGCTATCCGTTCGTCAACACTTAGATATTTATCTCTTCCTTGCTTCTCAGCTTCTTCAGTTTTTTCTTCTTCTGTGAGGTAACCTGCCTTTACAAATTCTCCCGCAAAATCAGTGACACTTTCATCAAATCGACCTTCTTTATTGACCAAAGTGAGACTGCCCATGCCATTTTTTTGAGCAACTCTAAAGTCATCGGCACCAAAACTTGGTGCGATATGAACAATACCGGTACCATCCTCTGTGCTAACAAAGTCACCCAATATTACCTTAAATGCATCTCCATTATCTGGTTGAGCGTATGGCATGAGTTGTTCGTAACGTTGTCCTTCTAAATCACGACCGGTATACTTTTTCAATCTTAACCAAGGGAGGTTTTTTTCTCCTTTGGAGTAAACCAAATCTTGCTGATTTTGCTTCTCATTTTCGGAATTGAAATATTTGGAAACCAGTGCTGATGCCAGTGTTACGATGATGCTATCACCTGTGTATATGTTGAAGGTTTGGATGTCTTCGTATTCTATTTTTGCACCCACTGCAAGGGCAGTATTGGATGGCAATGTCCAAGGTGTGGTGGTCCAAGCGATAAAGAATTCATTGTCCTTATCGACTTTTTTGAACTGGGCTACAACGGTTGTATCCTTTACATCTTGGTACGTACCAGGTTGATTTAATTCGTGCGAACTTAGTCCAGTTCCCGCAGCTGGAGAGAATGGTTGTATCGTATAACCTTTGTATAAGAGCCCTTTGTCGTGTAGCCTTTTGAGTAAGCTCCAAAGGGTTTCTATGTAGTTGTTTTCGTACGTGATGTATGGGTTTTCAAGGTCGAGCCAAAAACCAATTCGCTCTGTGAGATCATCCCATTTGTCTTTGAATTTTAATACATCTTCACGGCACTCTTTATTGTAATCAGCAACAGATATCTTTTCTCCAATATCGTCTTTTCGGATGCCCAATCGTTTTTCAACTTGAAGTTCAATTGGTAGTCCGTGGGTGTCCCAACCACCTTTACGTTCTACTCGGTATCCTTGAAGCGTTTTGTAACGACAGAAAATATCCTTCATCGCTCGGGCCATAACATGGTGAATACCCGGCATACCATTGGCTGATGGAGGACCTTCAAAAAAAGTAAAGGATTGGTCCTTGGAGTTTTGTTCTACACTCTTTTGGAAAATCTCATTTTCCTTCCAAAAGGATAGAATTTCTCTCTCAATTTCAGGCCAGTTGAGCTTTTCGAGCGTAGGATACATAGTATTGATTTGTGATTATTTGGGAGGCCGCAAAAATAGGGCTTTTCAAACAAAAAGAAAGGCCCTAGCAATCGCTAGGGCCTTCAATATAATGTTGTTATCGATTATTGTACAACAAACTTTTTAGAACCTACACCATTATTGAACTGCATGTGCATTACATACATTCCAGTTGGTAGGTTTAATGCTAGCTTAGTGTGCTTCGCGTGAATATCTTGGGTATACACCACTTGACCGTTAAGATTGCGAATTTCAATAGATTCTAAATCTGAGTTATCCCAATTGTTATAGATGAATAACTCGTCTTTAGCAGGCACAGGTCCTAGTGCAACGTTGCTTCCTAGATTCACCTTATTGATACCTACGGCATCAACCAATCCAAGAGAAACAGCCACACGTGGGGCAATATATCCGACTACTGAATCCAAGTAAGTCATCGCTCTGGCTTTACCATGTAGTGGATTCGACAAGCGAATTCCACCTAAAATACTTTGGATGGTTGCTGCAGGTAAAGGAAGCATTTTAATGGTGTTGGTATCATACCACTCATAAGGGCCAGAGGCATTTGCCATACCGTGAATTGGGTATAAACCGTCCATTCCCTCATTGTAAGCATGAATTGCAGTGGTATAACCATCCATTACTTTTCCTTGGTAAGGTTTGTTATTTCCTTGAGCAGTTGACGATTTAATAGCGTCATATCCACCTGTAGCTTCTACCACTTGAAGTGTAGTACCAGGTACCGAAACAATACCAGTTTTGTACGGTGCAAATGGATCTAAAACAGAATGGGCCCAAATTAATGGAATTTCACCCCCATCAATCCAGCTACTATCTCCCAATGCACCGCCTATTTGGAAAGATACATGCGCATCGGTTGTGTATCCAGGCCAGTTAGTATTATTGAAACCAGGGGCTCCACCTTCACCAAATCGATTACCCCAAATGGTATCATTTACCATGATAGACCCGTCGGTATTGCGGAATTTGTCAATCTTAATTTCGTCTTGGCTATTTAAACTAGCAAAAGCCGCTGATATGTAACTTCCAGTTCCTTGACCACCTAAAGCGATTTTCGTCGTATCAATGGCATTGAAGTTACCTAACATCACTACTTCGTCTTTTATAAAACGAATGGCAGCACTCAGGTCTTGTACACCTTTGTATGCTGCATTAATAATGGTTGAACGTCGAATATCTTCATCTGGTGAAGTTGGGTTCCAACCCATTCGGTATGTCATAGACATGACTACATACCCTCTTTTTGCAAAGCGTTTACAAATCTCAACTGTGGCGCTGTCATCTTTGTATCCAACGGCAGAGTTGTTTATGTAGCGAGGCAAAAAACTTCCTGAGTGAAGAACAAAAACGATGGGTCTTTCACCTACCGTTGCATCATACGGTGGGTAATAGAAATCAGCCAATAAGGTGTCTAACTTAAACTGAGGCCCTGGAGTCGTTGGGTCAATATCCCCATAAAGCACAGTGTAATTCTCAGAATAAGGGATGTTCATGGCGATGTCAATCTCTTCGTCGGAATACACCTCATCAACGTAACGAGTTTGAGCGTTTAGCGAACAAGCTGCAAATGCAATTGCAGACAAACTAAGTAATATTTTTTTCATATGGTTTTAATGAATGTTATTTAACAAATGTACTTAAAATTTCCATTTTCATTTTTCAGGCAGATCGTATAGTATACTAAAATAGACCATCCTACCAATTCTTGGCCCTCCATAAACTTGCATCACCATGTTATTTGTGAGATTTGAACCACCGAGTTTGAGCTGCATATTGTATTCTGGAATTTCTTTGGCGATCATCGCATCGAGTAAGTAATAACTGTTGATAAAGCCCGTGAACTGCGGGCTACCTTCAAATAGAAAACCTTCGATCCATTTGAAGTTTAAATTGAAAGAGAAGTGCTTTTTATCAAACCATTCTAATTGGCTGCCGCTAAAGCTTACGTTGAATTTGTTTCTTGGCGTATTGAATGCAGGAATGATGGGGTCATCCTTGTCAAGTTTGTTAAGTTGATTAAAGCTGTAATTGAATCCGGCTGTGTATTGGTCCCCTATGAAGTAATTTAAGCCTATGGATGTACCCACTGTAGTTACATCGGAATTTGCGTTGGTAGCCACTCGGTAAACCTGACCGCCAATA
>VMCP01000071.1 GCA_008081305.1 Bacteroidota bacterium
CATATTCTAATACAGTACATCCTGCGGCGAGTGCGATAGCATGAGCCGCGGCAGTATCCCACTCCATGGTTGGGCCCAAACGTGGATAGACATCTGCTTTTCCTTCTGCGACCAAACATATTTTGAGACTGGAACCCATGGGTACCATTTCAACCGCGCCAAATTCTTTGCGTTTTTCTTCGATAAAGGCTTCTATTAGTTCATTATTGTGAGATCTTGAGGCAACAACCCTATGTGGTTTCAGGTTTCTGGTTGCTAGTTTCTGGTTACTTGTTTCTAGTTGCCAGTGGCCAGAGGCATCAATTTTCGCACCATAAAATAGATTACGCGCTGGTGCATAAACCACTCCTGCAATGGGATTTCCCTCTTCAATGAGCGCAATATTGACGGTGAATTCTCCGTTGCGTTTGATGAATTCTTTGGTACCATCCAATGGGTCAACCAAGAAAAAAGTATGCCAACTTTTGCGTGTTTCGTAAGGGGTATTTTTTCCTTCTTCTGATAAAACAGGTATTTCAGGGAAATGCTTTTCTAGGCCTTCAGCAATCACTAAATGAGCTGCTTTATCCGCTCGTGTTAAAGGGCTTCCATCTCCTTTTAACTCAACATTGAAATCATCCGAATCGTAAATTTCCATGATGGCTTTACCCGCCTGATATGCTATTTCTTGGAGTTTTTTAAGCATTTTGAAAGAACAAAATTATGCAAAATTTCATAAAGCCTACTAAAAAGGTAGGCCAAAGGGGTTTATAGTCACTAGTCACTGGTTTCTGGTTCTCAAGTGCCAAGTGTTAAGTTAATTAAATAGGGTATTCCATTTGAGTTTTGTAGGGCTAGTAGTTAGTAGCCAAGTTGCCTGTAATTCTCAAGCGCCCAGCGACTAGCTGCTAGTTGCCAGTAGCCGAACGAAGTTTGTACCTTCGCAGCCATGAATCTTCAAAAAATCCTCTTATTCATATCGAAGTTAGTTTTGGTGCTCGTTGGATTGAGCTATTTCGGACATATGGTGAAGCATACCGAAAAAGGAGCGGAGTTTTTTGGTCTTGAAAGGACACTGCGTAATTTCTACAACCTTACCGATGAGTTTAATATGTTGATATCCCCTAAAGATGAAAGGCTCATCAACATCGATACCGACAAGCATATTAATGATTTGCAACGAGATGTATTTTATCTGAATAGCCGTTACGAGTCGTTCAAATGGCATGTGGAATTAAAAAACCTGAGGAACAATGATTTAATTAAATCTTGGACCATTTCCCAAGTGGACGCCAATACATCCGATCGTGGTTTTTCCCATTCAGGTCCTAGATTGCCTATCATACTTCCAGATTCAGGATTATTGTGTTTCCTCGATGAGTCAAAGCACTTGTTAAGATTAGATAAAAACTCAAATATCGTTTGGCATAAAACAGATGAGAAATATCATCATTCCATGAATTTAGGTCCTGAGGGATTTTTGTGGCTTTGCGGAAGTAATAAGGAAAAAGGTTTTTGGGATAACACCATTCATAAAGTAGACATCAATACAGGTAAAACGGTGTTTACAAAATCTGTTGGCGATATGTTTGATAAAAACGGGATGGAATTCATGACTTTCGGGATGAGTAACTCTGTGGATATATCCGGTGATGATCCCTATCATTTGAATGATATTGAAATTGCAAAAAACAACACAAAACATTGGCAGAAAGGCGATGTTTTTATGAGTTTTCGACACCGTTCAGCCGTCGTGGTTTATCGCCCGAGCAACGACTCTATCGTGCATCTAATTCAAGGTCCGTTTTTAAATCAGCACGATATTGATATTACCTCGGATAGTACCATCTCGGTATTTAACAATAACGCTTTAACTTTTACGGGTCAAAAAGAAGTGAAAAAGATAACGCAGCGCGACACGCACTCTTTTATTACAAAGTACGATTTCAATAAAAAGGTCTTCACATTTCCATTTCAAAAGGAGATGAAGAAACATGGACTGTTCACCCAAACCCAGGGCTTACATCATTTCTTTGAAGATGGATCGTTGTTTGTAGAACTGCAGAATAACGGACAAGTGGCATTTTTCAGCCCTGAAGGAACGCTGATTTATTACGGAGTGTTGAATAACAAAGTCCCAGACTCAGATAAGTACGAACGCACACATTGGCCTAGGCTATACGAGAATTCCCCTTTCTAGTTCTTTGCTTGCACTTTTCTTTTTACCAGTTCTGAGTAAATGCTGTAAGCTTTCTGACGTAAAAAAGCGTCTTCAAATTCAACCTCAGACTCGGATTTTGAAAATTTATTAGCATGAATAGTTCCAATATTTAGCCCGGTTTGCTGACCTATGTTTCGAATAGTGTCTGTAGGGTTATTTAAGAAGTCTTGGTAATCTACAAAAAGGGGCTGATCAAAAGTCAACGCGTATTCATAGTAACTGATCCAACGTTCTACCCAATACCCTAAGTCATCTTCACCATAAGATAATAGGTTGGGTTCTTGACGTAGTATAAATGGCTTTTGATTGAGTCCAAATTCATGGTGTCCTAACCAATCCATATATTCTAAAGCAAATGGGTTCTCTTTTTGAACTTGGGAGAATTGTTGGTGTTGCTTGAACAAACTAAATGCATGTTGTAAAGGATCTCTAAAAAGCAAAACCACATTTAATTTTGGTTCGTTCGTATAAAGGCTTTTTAAACGGAGGATATGATTGTTGTTTTTGGCAAGGTAAATTTTATAACCAGCAATACTGGTTCTGTACCTTTTATAGGTTTCGTATTCTTCTCGGCTTAAATCATGTCTTGTTAAACCATCGGGATGAATAAAACCATCATCTTTAATTGCCTTAAAAAAATACTCCTCTAAAGCTTCAACCGATGAAAACCCTATTCTGATTCCATCATTATGCGCTCGATCTTTAGTTTCACCTTTTTTTGGTTTGTGCCATTTCGCCCAAAATTTGGGATACATCACAAAAGGCATGTTGGAATAATTCAGACTTTCAAATTGATTACTTTTAAAAAGAGTACGTGTGATTGCTGTTGTACCGGAGCGAGCTAACCCTGTAATTAAAAGTGTTCTGTTTTTTTGGGCTTCATGGTGTGAAATTCCCGCTATTTGCTTGTTTAACATCCATTTGTTCAAATGGATGTTCTGTAGAACCATGCGATGCAGCAACATGGACAAAAAAGAATAGTCAGAACTTGATTTTTGGTCTTTGTTATAGCGTCCAAATAAAACAAAAGCAACAATGGTTCCAACAGTATATATTAAAAAAATAAAGGTGTTTGATGTGTAGTTTGCGTCCGATATGTGGTGGTTAGAAAAACCAAAGAGCCATATAGTAGGCGCAAGAAAGAGAAGAGACAAAAAAATAAAAATAACGAGTTGCGATGATGCAGACTTTACCTGCTTTTCTAGGTCGCTTGTAAACTCATCGTCTTTCTCTTTTTTTAATAATACATTTAGCAACCCTACACTACTTAGGGCGAGCTTTTCAAATGGGGATTTAAAAAAGTAAATTCCAACTCCAGTGATTAATCCTATAAATATGGAAATGCCAATAATCATTTAGTATTGGATTTTCGATTTTTTAGCTTGTACCATAGTAAATAACCGAAGGAAAAAATGATTAAACCCCCTATTACTACTAACAATACAATAGCGCCAACGCCTAAACCTGGACCGATGTAACCGTAAATCATATCACAAATTTAACATTTACTTCACGGATTCTGTGAGCAAATACTATTTGCGTGAGATGTAGTGATAAAAGTGAATTGATTAGTTTTGAACCAGTGTTAACCAAGAAGGCTAAATATGCGTTAAATGCTCTGAGTTTCATTGCACAACAGGATCTCAACCATCCGCAAACTGCAGCGACAATAGCAAAGGAGAATAACATACCATTAAAGTTTTTAGAATCAATACTTTCGGAATTAAAGAAGAACGGTACCTTAAAAAGCATTCACGGTAAAGGGGGAGGGTATTTATTAAGAAAATCGCCCTATGAAATACGTATCGTTGATATATTGAGATTGTTTGATGGTGCTGTAGGATTAATACCTTGTACTACACATCAGTATTTTGAGCCTTGTTCGGAATGTAAGGATATTGAAGCCTGTAAAATACGTTGGATGTTTAAAGAGTTGAAGGATATCAATGTTGCTTTTTTAAAGGAAAAATCCTTAGCTGATTTGATATAAATCTATTTCTTCACATGAGGGTGTTATGGAATTAGCGAGTTATAAGCGACCAGCAACCAGAAACCAGCAACTAGAAACCAGCAACCAGATACCTCTCCAATACTTCAGTATACCCATGTACGGCTCGGATATCTTCAGCTCCTGTTTCTTTACAAGCCCAAATAAGTTCCTTCCAATCGGCGTGATCACTGATCACAAAGCCCTTGTCTAAATTATCCCACCGTTGTCTTCCCCTCAGCGCCATCCATCCCGAACAGTTGGCAGTTCTGTAATTCTTTAATTTCTTGAGGAAACCATCCGAAATTCCAGATGGCGGCATGATAAATAAACAAGTTTCACCATTTTTAGGAGAAAAATCTTTTAACGGTAAATAATCATGGAAATCCTTAGAGCAGTTATTCAATGCACCGCTTTCTTCTAAACCTCGGTTCATTTCAACAATCGCACCATGACAATGGATTTGCCCAATACTTCTATCTAATAAGTTGAGAAGCCGTTGTGCCTTCCCTAATGAATAAGCCGTAAGTATGAGATGCTCACCCTTTGCAACACAACTTGCCCAGTAATCATTGACTTGTTGAATGATCTTATCTTGCGATTCCCAATTAAAAACGGGTAATCCAAAGGTGCTCTCGGTAATAAAATGATGACATTTTACTAACTCAAACGGAGTAGATAATCCATCATCGTTACATTTATAATCACCCGTAATTACCCAAATATCTCCTTTATACTCTAATCGAATTTGAGCACTTCCAGGAATATGTCCCGCAGGATGAAACGACACTTGAACTCCATTTATGTGTCGTTTTTCACCATAATTAATTCCCTCAAAGGAAATGTCCTTTCCCAGCCGTCGTTTCATAACGCCCTCGTTATAATGATGGGATAAATAGTGCTTCATACCCCATCGTGAATGATCGGCGTGTGCATGCGTGATGATAGCACGATCTACTTTCTGCGTCGGATCAATGTAGAAGTCCCCCTGAGGGCAGTACCAACCGTTCCGTGTATGGGTTAGGAGGTTTCTAGTTTCTGGTCGCTGGTTTCTGGTTGATGATTCAAACGACGGATTGCTTTTCATAGCTACTACGAATAAACCGGAAATTTATTTAAAAGTTTTATCACAAGGTTTTCAATTGAAGTGAACATCGTTTTGTATAAAACGCAAATCTTATGAGTCGTAATAATAAGAATTATTGAGGGTAAGAGGTTTCAAAAGCTGTTTAACGAGTTATGAATAACTATAAAAATTTGAATATTTGGTCCAGTAGTATGTCCTTGGTTATTGATACGTATGATTTAGTAAAGAATGTGAATCAAGCGGAGAAATTTGGTTTAATTGACCAAATCAAAAGGTCATGTGTTTCCATTCCTTCAAATATTGCCGAGGGATCTTCTCGACCTTCAAAAAGGGAATTTCAGAGGTATTTAGATATTTCCCTGGGCTCAGCCTTTGAATTAGAGACGCAGTTAATCCTGGTAAAGAAACTTTACGACATTGAAAGTAAAGAAATATTTAGTGCTCTGAGTATTTTGCAAAAACAGATACACAGTTTTAAAAAATGCCTGAAATAAAAAAGGGCCTCAAATTTTGAAGCCCTCTAAATATTTTAGTACAATTAACCAGAAACCAGTAACCAGAAACCAGCGACTATTTTGCTAAAGTCATTTCCTCAATTAAGTGGCTAGCACCACCTAATTTGTCGATGATAAACATCACATAGCGTATATCAACGGAGATGGTACGTTGAACTTCAGGTAAGAACCCAAAGTCAGAAGCAATAGCTTCCCAGTTACCATCAAAAGCAATACCGATTAATTCACCGTTTCCATTGATCACAGGTGAACCAGAATTACCTCCAGTGATATCATTATCGCTTAAGAAACATGCATGTAGCTCACCCGTATTTGGATCTGCATATTGTCCGAAGTCTTTGTTCTTTACCATTTCAATTAACTCCTTTGGAGCATCGAATTCAAAGTCTCCAGGGATATATTTTTCCAAAATACCTTTAGAAGTAGTGTAGTAATTGTAACTAACTGCATCTTTTGCGTTGTACGATTTTACAGTTCCGTAGCTCAATCGCATGGTAGCATTCGCATCCGGTGCAACAACAGCTTCTGGATTCATCTCAGCTTTCGCAGATAAGTACAAACGCTCGGCGCGAGAAAGTTTCGTTTGAATGCTTGATAACTGAGGAGCTAAGTCCTTACGAAGGCTCATCAAATATTGGAACGTGATTTTGAAAATAGGATCCTTAGCCATTTTCTTAGCACTTCCTTTTTTAAGTAATGCTTTTAGCTTTTCAGGATCAGAGAAGCTTGACTTCTTCCAAACTCGATCTGCCATTGCTTGATAATCACGATCGTATTTATCAGCTAGTTTTTTAAGCTCTTCAGGAAGATATTTAGGATTCAAATCATCCATCAAGTGACGGAAAACAGCAGCAATTACTTTACGCTCGATATCTGCATTGAATGTTTTGTAATCTTCATCTACTCCTTCAGCAAAAGCTGCCGCAGCGGCTTTCCCTTTGTCGTTTGATTTATCCATCAAACCAAGGTAAACTCTGCTTGCTCTCAAGGCTATCAACATAGGGACGCTGTTGGCAATTCCATCTTGAAGGTAAACATTGTATAAACCAACTTGATTCAATGCTTCGTAAGCTTCGTCGTATAACGACGTTACATTGCCATATACATCATCTTTTTTGTTATCACGAACCCATTTCTCAAAGGCTTTTTCTTCTGCCTTACGCTTGGCATAGATTTCTGGACGAGATAATTCTTTTGCTTCACCATTGAATTTATTCCAGTAGTTACCCAAACGAGCCAACTTAGAAGCATACATCAAACGGATGTCTTTGTCTGCACGCATGTACTCTTCGTAAACATCCATGATGCTGCGACGCAATTGAACACGCATCGGACGCTCCATAGAACCCAAATATTCAACTCCCGCACTGTAGGTGTTACGAGTGGTACGACCAGGATAACCCATAGTCATGGCAAAATCACCTTCTTGGTATCCTTTTAAACTAACCGGTAAGTGATGCTTTGGGGCGTAAGCTTTGTTGTTCTTGTCGTAATCTGCAGGCTCATTTTCACCGTTTGCATAGATACGGAACATGGAGAAGTCACAAGTGTGACGTGGCCAACGCCAGTTATCGGTTTCACCACCAAACTTACCTACGTTTTCAGGTGGAGTTCCTACCAAACGGATATCACGGAAAACTTCGTAATACATTGCTAGGTATTGATTTCCACTATAGAAAACCCCGATGTCGATAATGTAATTTTTCTTAGCATCACCTAAACTCTCGATAAGTTCGTTTTGAACTTTTTTCATGTTTGCAGCCACTGCAGCAGACCGGCTTGCTTCTTCGTCGTTGATTTTAGTTCCTTCAAGAACACGATCAGTTACATCTTCAATTTTACGTAATAGACCAATCTGGAAGTTAGCTGGGCGCTCTTCCGCCATGCTACCAGCCCAAAAGCCATTCGATAGGATGTTGTCTTGTGGAGTAGAAAGTTCTTGTATCGCACCGTAACCACAGTGGTGGTTGGTAAGAAATAATCCTTTTTCAGAAATGATTTCTCCAGAACAGAACATTCTTCCGTTTGACATCAAACGAACAACGGCGTCTTTTACGCTAGAGTTATTAATGGAGTAAATGTCTTCCGCGCTGAGTTTTAATCCTCTCGCTTGCATTTTATCCTGCATCTTCTGGAGCAGGGTTAGTGGCCACATTCCTTCGTCGGCCCTCAAATTCAACACTGAAGTCAGTGCCAATAACAATGACAGAATACGTATCTTCATGCTGCAAATATAGGGTATTGAACCCTTAGGTAATTGCTGTGTTACCTATTAGTAAGGAATCGACTTATTTTACAATATTGAACAACCTCGAACAACTTTTAGATGCGGTATCAACACCTAAAACCTCGGAGAAGGTGAATGCCTTGGTTCATTTTTTTGAGGGAAGTTCAGATGAAGATAATATTTGGTTGATTGCTTTATTTACCGGTCGTAGGCCGAAGCGTACGGTTAAATTAAACCTCCTGAGGGAGTGGGCCGCGGAGTATGCGGGTGTTCCGGATTGGTTGTTTGAAGAGTCCTATGCCGTGGTAGGTGATTTAGCCGAGACCATTGCGCTTCTTATCCCTGAAGAAGGGGCCGATAATCCAGAGTCATTGGCTTCTTGGATGAATGAATTGAAAAAAGTAAAAGATTGGGAACTTGCGGAACAAAAAGCATGGATTTATTCCTCGTGGAAAAGCCTCAATCGCGTACAGCGATTTATCTTTAATAAACTATTGACCGGCGGTTTTCGAATAGGAGTTTCAGATGCGTTGATTGTTCAAGCCCTACACCGATATACGGGTATTGAAAAAGATGAATTATCCTTTCGCTTAAGCGGGAAATGGGATCCTTATGAGGTTTCGTTTGATGCATTGATTCGAAATCCGGGAACAGAATTATCACTATCGAAACCTTATCCATTCTTTTTAGCATACGCACTGGAAGATCAACAAGAATGGAAGGATGTGGATTTTGGCCAATGGCAATTTGAATATAAATGGGATGGAATCCGTGGGCAGTTAATTAAACGGGAAAACACCATTTCATTGTGGAGTCGTGGAGAGGAAATTATCAGTGAATCCTTTCCAGATATAATAGAGTCCGTTACAGAAATGGATTTTCAAGGTGCTATGGATGGGGAAATTCTATGTTGGGATTTTGAACAACAACAGCCAAGACCTTTTGCAGATTTACAAAAAAGGTTAGGTAGAAAATCCCCTGGAAAAAAGACCTTAATCGATTATCCTGCATTTTTTCTCGCTTATGATTTGATGGAAATGGATGGGAAAGATTTGAGAGCAGAACCTCTTGTTAAGCGCCGAGAGCTTCTGGATAATTTATTCAATCATGAAGATTTTCATTCATCCGACCGCTTGGGTATATCTCAGGTATTACCGGTTCGTAATTTAAATGAAGCCATTGATTTCCGAGGGAAAAGTAAAGAAGTGAGAAGCGAAGGGTTGATGATCAAGAAGAAAGACTCATCGTATGGGGTAGGTAGAAAACGTGGCGACTGGTGGAAATGGAAAATTGAGCCGGAAACGATTGATGCGGTCATGATTTACGCTCAAAAAGGTCACGGTCGAAGGGCTAGCCGATATACTGATTTTACCTTTGCTTTATATAAGGGAGAGGAGCTCGTACCATTCTGTAAAGCCTACAGCGGTTTGAGTAACGAAGAAATCAATGAGGTAAACCTTTGGATTAAAGATCACATACGTGAACGTTTTGGTCCGGTTGCCAGTGTGGATGCTGAACTGGTTTTTGAAATTGCCTTTGAAGGAATCAATCGCAGTAATCGCCACAAGAGCGGGGTGGCTGTTCGTTTCCCTCGGATTGTTCGCTGGCGAAAAGATAAACCACTATCAGAAATTGGACGTGTTGAAGACCTTCTTGAGGGTCTCTAGTTCCTAGTACCTGGTTCCTAGTTCCTAGTTCCAA
>VMCP01000192.1 GCA_008081305.1 Bacteroidota bacterium
TTTCAGGGGCAATGCTCGTTAAGACATAGCGCAATTCATCTTCACGGTTCGGGGTTTCTGCTAAATATTTATGAAGCCAAACGGCCCAATTTCGAGATGTCGATATTTTCTGGCCTTCAAGATTTAAGAATTCGTTCGCAGGAACATCTTGTGGAATAACGTAATCATCGCCTCTTAAATGCAGCATAGCTGGAAATATGATACAATGGAATACGATATTGTCCTTGCCAATAAAGTGAATTAGTTTAGATTCTCCAGTCCACCATGACTCCCAATCATCCGGTCTAGCTTCTTTCGTTGCAGAAATGTATCCAATAGGAGCTTCAAACCAAACATAGAGCACCTTTCCATCTGCGCCTTCTACGGGTACTGGAATTCCCCAGTCAAGGTCACGGGTCATGGCGCGCTCTTTTAATCCGTCATTTAACCAGCTTTTACATTGTCCTTGAACGGTAGAACGCCAATTATTCCTTTCATTGATGTAATTATTTAAGAATGACTCTTGCAGTTCGTCTAGCGGCAAGTACCAATTTTTCGTTTCCTTTAAAACCGGTGTGTTTCCGCTTAGCGCAGATTTTACATTCTTGAGTTCGGAGGGGCTTAATGTGGATCCGCACTTTTCACATTGATCACCGTAAGCACCTTCATTTCCACATTTAGGACAATCACCGGTAATGTAGCGATCGGCAAGAAACTGTTTTGCTTCTTCGTCATAGTATTGCTCTGTAGAGATTTCTCTAAAGGCACCTTTATTGTGAAGGATTTTGAAAAAGTCTTGTGCCGTTTCCTTGTGGGTGTCGTTGCTGGTTCTGCTGTAAATATCAAACGAAATCCCTAGGTCTTTAAATGATGTCTTAATGATTTCATGATAGCGATCCACTACATCTTGGGGTGTGATACCCTCTTTTTTTGCTCTTAATGTGATGGGAACACCATGTTCATCACTTCCGCAAACAAATAACGTTTCCATCCCTGCCAGTCGACTGTATCTCGCATAAATATCCGCAGGGATATACACTCCGGCTAAGTGACCAATGTGAACGGGTCCGTTAGCGTACGGTAGCGCGGCAGTAATGGTGTTTTTTGGCATGCCGCAAAGTTATGTATTTAGGTTTTGTTGTTGTATGTCAATTCGAATTACCTGCGTATTTCTCATTGAAATAGGTAATCCAATCATCCAGCTGTTTGTCGGATGTGGCGGTAAGGTGTACAGGGGTGCCCTGAGTCAATTGAATCCGTATGACTGTATTGCCACCCGTTGTGTATGCTTTACCTTTTTTGCGCGAAACACGATAACCCCAACCTCCAAAATCTTTTAGCGCGTGTATCTTTTCAAATGAAATGTGCTGTATTTCAGAAAACGGAATGATTTTATTCCTCCAAATGAAGGGTATAAAATGATATTCAAAACCTGAGGAATTGAATTCCCATTTGAGCTTAATCCCCTTTAATAGGAACAACACCAATACGGTCATAATGATTCCTGTAAGTGATTCGGAATCAGACCAAGATAGTTCAAGTAGGGTTGTATGTTGTTCGCGAGCTTCAAAGAATAGCCCTAATAACGTACTCCCCGCTATGATGGGAAGGGTGATCCAAAATATCCAATTCATACGATGAGTTTGTCCATAAATGCTCGGTTCTTTCATTGGTGGGTACAATTTAGGTAAGATTAGTTTAAAGTTATTTCACACAAATATGAAAGGTGTATTGTTTATAAGAATTACGACGATTATCTTTGCAGCCCTTAAAACGAACTCGTCATGACAAAACGTACATACCAACCATCAAACCGCAAGCGTAAAAACAAGCACGGTTTCCGTGAGCGCATGTCAACCAAAAACGGACGTCGCCTTTTGGCAGCTCGTCGTCGTCGTGGTCGCAAAAAGCTGACCGTTTCCGACGAACAGAAGCACAAATAAATGAAACAAACAGCCATCGTGCAAGATGATCCTAGGTTTACCCTGGGTAAGCATGAACGGCTTAAAAATGATTTAATAATAGGCCGTTTATTCCAAAACGGCCTTTCTGTTTCTAAATACCCTCTACGATTCATCTATCAAAGATTGCCTTTGGAAGAGTGGGGTGATTCGCCTGTAAAAGTTTCCATAAATGCCTCGAAAAGAAGCCTGAGATCAGCTGTCAAGCGCAATAGAATGAAACGACTGATCAGAGAAATGTATCGCTACTCTAAGCATCCTTTATATCACGTGGTTGAAAATAACCAAGAGCGATTGGCTTTGAGTATCGTTTATATGGGTAAACATCTCATGAGTTACGATGATCTCGAAAAGGTGTTTTTCAAACTTCATAAGAAACTGCTAATTGAATTGAGACAATGAAGTGGCTCTTTGTTTGGTTGATTCGATTTTATCAAGGTGCCATTTCGCCATTGTTCCCTTCCACATGTAGGTTTACCCCAACCTGTTCTCAATATGGTATAGAGGCTTTCCGTAAACACGGCGTTTTTAAGGGCTTCTGGTTAACCCTCAAACGTATCGTTAAATGTCATCCATGGGGCGGGCAGGGCTATGATCCGGTTCCGTAGATTTACTTTTCTGACTACGTTGAATTTACGGAGGATTTAAGCTATATTTGCAACCCGAAAATTTTAAGTTTAAGTATAATGAATCAAAAACAGTACGAAACCGTGATCATTTTGACACCCGTACTTTCTGAGCAACAAATGAAAGATGCTGTTGCTGGCTACAGAGAGTTGATCACGGAAAATGGTGGGGAGATGATCCACGAAGAAAACTGGGGTCTCACCAAACTAGCCTATCCCATCGAGAAAAAAGGAACGGGTTTTTATCATTTATTTGAGTTCAAAGCAAACACTGATTTTATCACGAAGTGGGAGCTTGCTTTCCGTCGTGACGAGAGAGTAATGCGTTACCTAACAACTTCACTAGATAAGTGGGCAGTTGAATTCAACCAAAAACGTCGTAGCGGAGAAATCAAATCATCTGCAGAAACGGCAAAAGAACGCAAAGCAGCAGCAGCGGCTGCAGAGTCGGACACTAAAAACGATCAGGAGGACTAAGACATGGCAAGAGATAATAGTTTTATATTCAACCAAACTCCACAAGTTCTTCAAAAGAAAAAATACTGCCGCTTCAAGAAGCACGGTATTAAGCACATTGATTACAAGGACAAGGATTTCTTGTTGAAATTCATAAACGAGCAAGGTAAAATTTTACCACGTCGTATCACAGGTACTTCTTTGAAATACCAACGTAAAATTTCTGTGGCTATCAAGCGCGCTAGACATCTAGCATTGTTGCCATATGTTGCAGACGGTCTAAAATAAATTGTAAGCATCATGAAAGTAATTTTAAAAGAAGATATCAAGCACGTTGGTCTTAAAGACGATGTGGTAGAGGTGAAAAATGGTTACGGTCGTAACTTTTTGATTCCTCAAGGGAAAGCTAAGTTAGCTACCGATGGTGCATTGAAAATGTTGGCGGAAGATGTTCGTCAGCGGGAATTCAAAATGGATAAATTAAAGAAAGATGCAGAAGCGTTGGCCGAGAAGGTTAATGGTACTACGGTATCCATTAAAACCAAAGCTGGAGCATCTGGTAGAATTTTTGGATCCATCACCACTTTGCAAATTGCAAATGCCTTGAAAGAAAAGGGATTTGATGTTGATAGAAGGAAGATTGTTACCGACGATATTAAAGAGTTGGGTACATTTCCTGCCACTGTGAACCTATTCAAAGACATCAGCGCAACCGTCAATCTTGAGGTTGTAGCTGAATAATTGTTTGGTTATTGTTGTTGTGAAAAATGGTCGCAAACGCGACCATTTTTGTTTTTACCCCATACCTTTGTAAAAGCATGCTTTGGAAACAAGTCGCTACCTTCATCCTTAAAAAGCGCTGGTATTTCGTTGCCTTAATACTCCTTTTTACAGGAGTTATGGGCTACTTCGCTACGAAAGTGGAGTTGGAATACAGTATGAGAAAATTGGTCCCCGACTCCGATCCGGACATGTTGGCATACCAGAAGTTCAAGAAGAAATTTGGCGATGATGGCAATAAACTAGTCTGTGCATTTGACGCCAAAGATCTTTTTCAATTATCCAATTTTACGGAACTCGCTCATACAGCAAAAAAGATTCAAAAGGTTGATGGAGTACTCGATGTTTTAAGCATACCAACGGCACAATCCTTCAAGTTGGATAGTTCGGATTATCTCAGGATGAATCCCGTTTTTTCCAATTTACCTACCACTCAATTGGAACTAGATTCGGTAGCCGATGAACTAAAAAAGATCAAATTTTACAATGGTATCCTATTAGACCAGGAACAGCGAGCTTCCATGTTGGTTGTTTTCTTGGATCCGGCGGTTATGGATAGCCCCAAGAAAATTGGACTCATCACTAATGTCAATAAAGAATTAGAACGTTTCGGTGAAAGAACTAATAGGGATGTGCATATATCGGGATTGCCATACGTTAGGTATCGCAATGGAACCACAGTAAAAAATGAAATCTTGTTGTTTACAGCACTTGCCTTTTTGGTGACGGCTTTGCTTATCCTCTTGTTATTCCGAAGCATCAATACTTTATTAATCACCCTACTTTTTATATCCATAGGTGTGATTACCATGCTTGGTATCACTGGGATGTTAGGGTATCGACTAAATGTACTATCGGGTATATTACCTCCATTATTGGTTGTTGTGGGTGTTCAAAATACTATATACATCATCAATCAATATCACGAACAATATAGAAAACATCGTAATAAAGCCATTGCGCTAATGCGCATTATTAGTCATGTGGGAGTGGCAAACTTCCTAATCAACTTTACAACGTCGGTTGGTTTTGGAACTTTCTATTTCACCCAGACTTCTATTTTGGAGGAATTTGGTTTGGTAGCATTCCTTACTATTAACCTGCTTTTCTTTATAAATATCATTGGATTACCGGTACTTTACTCGTTTTTGAAACCCCCAAGCTTAAAGCAAACCAAACACTTAGATAACCGTCGGATTTCAGGTTTACTGAATAGGGTAGAACAGATTGTTTCTAATCGCAGGCGCAGGGTGTTCTATTGGTTCGCATTATTTACTATTTTGGGATTGGTCTTCCTTATTCGCTTAAAGCCATTGGCATTCATGGTGGATGATATCCCCCATAATTCAAAAACATATACAGACCTTGAGTACATTCAAGAGCATTTTCATGGAGCTATGCCCTATGAAATATTGGTAACCTCTTACGAAGAGGGTGCCGCCACAGGTGTTGGAATGTTAGCAAAAGGCCGAAGATTGCAAAGGGCGTTATCCGAAAATGAGGAGTTGTCAAAACCGATGTCCTTGATTGAAGTAATATCTGCTGCCAATCAAGCGGTTCATGAGAATGACCCTCGACATTACCGCATACCCTCTGCCTTAGCATTTGGCGATTTGGTAATGAAGTTTCCTCCAAATGAAAAGGGTCACAGCCAAGGTATGCTCAAAGGTCTAGTGGATAGTACTTATTCCCAGATTAGAATAAGTTATCAGATGAAGGATGTGGGCTCCGAAGAAATGGCTCGCCTAAATGCGGGTATTCAGCAGACGGCGAGGGATATCTTCCCACCCGAAGAATATAATGTGAAGATAACGGGTACAACCCCTATTTTTCTCAAGGGAAATGACTTCCTTTACGATAGCCTATTAAAAGCAACGTTCTGGTCATTATTGATTATTTCATTGACGATGACCTTCTTATTTCCAAGCTGGCGAATGGTACTGATAGCCATCATACCCAATTTTGCACCATTGGTATTTACCGCTGGGATGATGGGTTATTTTGGTGTTCCTCTTAAACCGTCAACCATACTGATCTTTAGCATATCATTTGGGATAACCGTAGATTCTACCATACATTTTGTAGGCACATTTAGAAGAGAGATTATTCAAAATTTAAAGCCCGTTCATCTGGCACTAAAGCACGCTATACATGAGGTTGGACATAGTATGATTTATTCAGGTCTAGCCGTTTGTTCTGGGTTTGCGATATTCATATTTTCGGAGTTTCAAGGGACGCAGTCTTTGGGTTGGTTAACGGGAATGACCATAATGGGTGGAATGGCTGCCAATTTGCTCTTGTTGCCTTCATTGATAACGGCATTCGAAAAGTTCATCAATCCGAAAATCGAATTGAGAGAAAGTATGTTGGAATTGCCCGAAGATCAATAGTTACAACAGTAAATTACAGCCTCTTATGTCGCTGTGATCGATTCGACCTAATACTTCAAATGAACCATCGGGGTATAAGCGCCCTAAGTCATCGGTTTCAATAAACGGACAGCTATGATAATTCGCAAGGTCAATGATGCAGATTTTTCCTGTCTTGTGGAATCCTAATATCTCTTGAGGATCAGACTTATCCTTTATTAAAACCTTCATCCATGTTGGCGGATAAAAACGACCCGTATTTTTGATGGCATACGCTTGTGAAGTTAATTCCGTCATTCCATATTCAGAATCCAGCCGAACCCCCGACCATTTTGATTCGAGTTTTTCATAAAGCTCCGAACGGGTTAATTCCTTGCCGTGACCTTTCATACCACCCGTTTCAATCACGGTGACAAAATTCCAATTAATGTTGGTGTTTAATTCCAGTAAGTTGAGTAATCCAAAAGTCACTCCGAATAGCAGAACTTTCTTGTTTTTGATGGTTTGTTCTTCAATGTATATTGCGGCTTCTTCATAATTATTCTTGAAAAATGCACCATCACCCACATGCTCTTTCATCAAATCATCGACCATATATACCAAAGAAGACCCTTGTCTATCTAAATAGCCAGGAAGCAAAGCCACGAGGGTATCAAATGATTCTTTTTTGTAAATCATTTCAAACCCCTTCCGAAAGGTCAAGACATAGTCCTGTAGTGCATAAAAATAATGTTTTGAAATACCTTGTCCGGTCGTACTGCTCGAAGTGAATGTTTTTTGATGTTCATCGAACAGAGATATAATATGATGTTTAAACAACGAAATAGGTAAAAATGGAATGTCTTCGATGCAATTGACGGTTTTATCGGACTTGTGCAATAATTTTACCCACTCAGCGTAAATACCTTGATGACAAAGATGTCTTTGGTATAAATCCAATGCCAGATTCGTAAATTCGAAATCCTTGATACTTAAAAACGTTGCAATATCGCTGTTCGTAATCCTAGGCATACTATGCACTTCCTGTGCTAAAGACAAAGGTAATACTTCTGCAGCGCCCGTGATGGAGTTAGAGGATGTTGAACGGGTTTTAGATAGCTCATCTACATACGATAGTCTGATACGTTTTCACTTTGTATACTCAGATATAAACGGTGACTTTGGTTTATCTGAGTCAGATACAAATGGGCACTTTGCTTTTGGCGAGGATTTTTTCTACAATCTGTTTGCTTACATGGAGAGTTATGAAAATGATAGCTGGAAATCGGTACCGAATCCATTTAACAATGCAGTTGATATTCACTTTCATGAAAGAATACCCCCATTGGTAGCTTTGGGAGAACATAATGAGGTTACGGGGAAAATAGAATTAATGATTCCCGCGAGACCTTTGGATGTTCGTTTAGATACCGTGAGATTTAAGTTTCAAATGATTGATCGTGCTTTGAACAAGAGTTCAATCATAAAGACCAAAGAATTCCGATTTAAACACCCTTAAAGTCATATAAAATCAATAATTTCGCATGCATTTTGCTATGTATTATACCAAGTTATCCTTGAAACATCTCCTGCTTGTTTTGTGCATGATGGCCGCTCAATTTTTAGGGGCACAGAGGATATCATTGGCCTATATCGATTCGGATTATATCCTGTCTAGGATGCCGGAGTATGAATCGGCTCAACAACAACTTAATGAAATTGCTAAATCTTGGGAGAAGGAAGCATTGAGCTTGGAAACAGAGCTGAAGCAAATGCAACGTGATTATTCGGCGGAAGAAATACTACTTACTGCTTCACAAAAAAAAGAAAAGCAGAACGCCATTAATTCAAAAGAAGAAGAATTGGTGAAGTTCCGAGTAGAAAAGTTTGGTACAGAAGGTGCTCTATTTAAGAAGAGAGCACAATTAGTGAAACCCATACAAGATAAGATGTTTGAAGCCGTTCAAAAGGTGGCCAAAGCCCAGGGCTTGGATTACATTTTTGATAAAGCATCAGGAGTTCAAATGTTATATGCTAACCCTCGTCATGACAAAACATTCGAGGTGATGGAAGAGCTAGGTATACCGCTCACTCAAAACGAAACAAATAAAGGAAACTAATACAATATGAAATCATTCATTCTAGGATTCGTCGCGCTTTTTGCCGGCATTTCAACCACTTTCGGGCAGTCTAGCAGTATTGCTTATGTTAACACCCAGGTAATCATCGATACCTTGCCATCTAAAGATACCGCTGAGGTTGCTCTAGCTAAGGTAGCAAATGATTATCAATTGGCTATTCAAAACTTGGAAAGAGAAATTCAGGCAAAACAGCAGGAATTTCAAGCGAAAAGCCAAGCGGGTGCTTCAAAAACTCAATTGGAATTGTTGCAGAAGTCTTATGAGAGACTAGCTAGAGAGTATCAAGAGACGCAGCAAATGGCGCAACAAGAGATGCAAATGAAACGTGCTGAACTATTTGAGCCTATTATCAACGAAGTGAAGAAAGCCATTGGTGTGGTTGCTGGTAAGAAAGGCTACACATCTGTGATGGATAATTCTGCTGGTATTGTTGTTTGGACAGCAAATGACAAAGATGATATTACCGCGGCGGTTATCGCTCAAATGCTAGGCAAGTAAATTTTAACTTAAATGAGAATTAAGCCTCGGCTGAGCCGGGGCTTTATTATATGGGAAAGATAGGAATATTTGATTCGGGCTATGGTGGACTCACCATTTTAAGAGCAATAAAAGACTTGCTTCCTGAGTATTCCTATGTTTATTTGGGCGATAATTCTCGCGCTCCATACGGGGATAGGTCTTTTGATGTCGTGCATGAATACACCCTTCAATGCACCGATTGGCTATTTAATCATGACTGTGATTTAGTTATTCTTGCTTGCAATACAGCTTCAGCTAAAGCACTGAGGGAAATCCAACAGACGGACCTACCCAAAAGAGCGGATTCAAAAAGAGTACTAGGGGTTATCCGACCAACAACTGAGCAGATAGGACATTACACAAAAACGGGTCATATTGGTATTGTTGGAACCAAGGGGACCGTACAGTCTCATTCCTATGCAATAGAGATTGGACATTTTTTTCCAGATCTTTCCATACATCAAGAAGCATGTCCAATCTGGGTTCATCTCATTGAAAATGAACTAATGGGAACACCTGGTAGTGACTATTTTGTGCAATATCATCTAGATCGATTATTCTCCCGTGAAAAGAGAATAGACACGTTACTTTTGGCTTGTACACATTATCCACTCTTGTATTCAACTATTCAAAGATATTTACCAAAGGGAGTCAGAGTAATATCACAGGGCCCTTTGGTAGCACAGAGCTTAAAGCAGTATCTACACCGCCATAGTGTTTTCAATCGAAGGCTTTCAAAAAAAGGAGAGTTAGAGTTTTATACAACAGATTCCAATCTTCGATTTGATCAAATAGGCAGTAATTTCTTTGCTGCGGATATACAATCGCAAACGGTACATCTTTAACGTTCGCTTCCTCTCTTGCAAATTAGGCCGTAATTTTGAACA
>VMCP01000134.1 GCA_008081305.1 Bacteroidota bacterium
TATTAAGTCCATACACAAAAATTAACCGTGTTTTTCAAATGGACCCTGCCAATCCACCCCAACCCCCAGCTCCACCAGAAGAAGGACAAGTGCCACCTCCCATGACGGAGATGTTTCCTTTGCAATCTGGCCAGTTTGTGGAATTACAAGGATTTTCTCAAGCATATCGAGACAACATGCAAGAGATAACAAATGAGTTGGAGTTAGCTGCAAGCGCTATTGAAAATGAAGATGCAGAATTTGCAGATTACCTCCGTTTCCGTTGCATGGCATTAAACAGCGATCAATTTATTGAAAGCGATGTAAAATGGCTGAGTTTAAATTCTCATCTAGATATCATCATAGGGCCTATCGAAAATTATGAAGACAAATTAACAGGGCAAAAAACATCTTTTGAAGCCTATGTATTGGTCAGAGATCAAGAATGGGGCGAAAAACTGAAGAAGTATGTCGCATTATTGCCGGAATTACAAGCAGGATTGCCCGTTGAAGCTGCTTATAAACCCTCATTAGGACCTGAAGAGACGACCGAAGTAGACGAAGAGGGTAATGAAATCCAAGATATTGTCGAGGAACCTATTGATATTGAAGGATTCCCTCCTTTAATTAAGCCAAGAAAACCCCAAAGTCAATTGGCCGTATTTGACGCGGTGTACTATGCTGGTGATTGTAATGCAGGCAGTAAGACCATCGCAGTTAACCTTCCAAATGATGAAAATCTTCAGAAGTTTTGGGGTACAAGGCGTTCACAATTGAAAAATACAATGCGCGCGAAATTTGATGAAATAGTAATTCCTATTTCTAAGGAAATTATTCATCGTTCGCAACGAAAGAATATAACCTTTGACGCATTCTTCAATAACGTGATGTTTCATGAAGTGGCTCACGGTTTAGGAATTAAAAACCTGGTGAAAGACCCAGAGAAAACAGTACGTGAAGCTTTGGGACCAGATTACTCTGCCATCGAAGAATGTAAGGCGGATGTTTTAGGGTTGTATATGGTTACAAAACTTCAGGAAAAGGGAGAATTAAACGGGGACTTAGAAGATTTTTATGTGACGTTTGTGGCTTCTGTGTACCGTTCTGTGCGTTTTGGTGCATCAAGCGCTCACGGCAGAGCAAATATGATCACGTTTAATACTTTAGAATCTTCAGGTTGTTTAGAACGTTCATCCAAAGGATTAAAAGTAGATGTTCAAAAAATGAAGAAAGCCATCAATGACCTAGCTGCCGAACTTCTTACCTTGCAAGGTGACGGAGATGCAAGTGGGGTCAAGAAAATGCTGGCTGAACGAGGAATCATAAATGAGGCTCTCACAGAAGAATTAAAATCTCTTGAAAAAGAGGATATTCCTGTAGACATCATTTTTGAACAAGGAGTGAATGCTTTAGGCTTACAAAGATTTGAAAAGAAATAAGAAATAATCAATGAGAAAATGGATGTCGATAACCGGCGTGACCTTATCGGTTGTCGCCTTGGTTTTTTGTGGGAATAGCCCCTTTTCAAATGAAGATCCCGTTTTAAGAAGGCTAACCTTTACCCTTAATTCACAACATTATCACCCAAGAGAAATAAACGACGAATTTGCTGCCCTAGTATTTGAAAATATTTTTGATAACCTAGATGGTAATAAGCAGTTTTTCACGGAGGAAGATGTAACTCGCTTTGGTCAATCAAAAAATAGAATAGACGATGAAATCAATGCAGGGCAATTGACATTCTTTGATTCTGTTTGGAGCACCTTGATGCATAGATTGGATAGAATTGAACCAGAGATTCTGTCTGATTTGGAGGGCCCGCTTGACTATGACGAGCAGGTTCAATTTGAGGTGAGTGTTGAGAATAAAAAGTATCAAAAGGATGTTGATGCGTTAATTGACTACTGGCATCGCTGGACTCGTTATCAGGTAGTAGATAGAGTCTATAGAAAGCAAAAACAACAAAAGGACTTAGAGAACTCAAAAAAAGATAGCGCCGCCGCTGAAATAAAGATTCTTCCCTTTGACACCCTGGAACTCAAAGCCAGAAAGGAAACTAAAAAATTCGTGCAGTCTTGGTTCAAGCGATGGCGTAAAATGGATCGCCAAGATCAAATCAGTTTTTACGGTAATACAATAAGCGAAATATTTGATCCACATACGAATTATTATCCGCCTGCTGACAAGGATAACTTTGATATATCGATGACTGGAAAGTTAGAGGGTATTGGTGCAACATTAAGTGAGCGAGACGGTTATATCAAAGTGGAGCGAATTGTTCCTGGAAGCGCTAGTTATAAACAAGGCGACTTAAAAGCCGGAGACTTGATTCTAAAAGTAGCACAAGGTGAAAAAGAGCCCGTTGATGTGGTAGACATGAAGTTAGACGATGCCATTCAGCTTATCCGTGGAAAGAAGGGTACTGAAGTCCGTTTAACGGTCAAAAAACCAGATGGGGTAATACAAGTAGTCCCGATTGTTCGTGATGTTGTGGTGATTGAAGAAACCTATGCAAGAAGTGCCTTGATTAACAAGGATGGCAAAAAGTACGGAATTATTCAATTGCCTAGTTTTTATGCAGATTTTTCACAACGTGGTCGCGGTAGAAATAGTGCGGGTGATGTAAGAAAAGAGCTCGAGAAATTAAAAGAGAGCCAAGTAGATGGAATTATATTAGATCTAAGGAACAATGGAGGCGGTAGTTTAGCAGATGCCATCGAAATGTCGGGCTTGTTTATTTCATCAGGTCCTATCGTTCAAGTAAAAAATTCAGAAGGAGAAATTCGACAAGCTCAGGATTATAATCCTACCGCCCTGTATGATAAGCCATTGGTTATATTAACCAATGCATATAGTGCGTCGGCTTCAGAAATTCTTGCGGCTGCACTACAGGATTATAACCGTGCAGTGGTTGTGGGTAGTAAAAGCACCTTCGGTAAAGGTACCGTTCAAACCATGGTTCCCTTAAGAGGTGGGACCACCGATGTTTTCCCACGCGGGTTTGGTGATTTAAAAGTCACCATTCAAAAATTTTATCGGATTAATGGTGGAACAACTCAGTTAAAAGGAGTTATACCCGATGTGATCGTTCCAGATATTTACGATGGTGTAGATCGGGGAGAAAAAGAGATGGATTATCACTTAGCCTACGATGAGATTCCAGCCGCGAAGTATAAGGATTACAGCACCAAAGCGTATGATAAGGCGATTTCTAAAGGACGCGATTGGGTTTCTAAGCAGGAGTATTTTGAAATGGTGCAAAAGCGAGCTAAACAAATCGAAGAAGTACGGAAGGGTATGACCTATTCGTTGAGGCTTGAAGAATTTGAGCAACAACAGAAAGACTTAGAGGAAAAAGATAAATGGTTCCGAGATTATAAATACCAACGACAGTTTGATACAGCATTCGCACTGCCTTTTGATCTAGAAATGGTGGCTTCTGACTCCATAAAACTTCAACAGAAATCGACTTGGATGAGAGGCTACGATAAAGATGCAACAGTAGATGCGGCTATCGAAATATTAGATTGTTGGGCTGACTAGTTTTACTCTTTCCAAAGGCTTTCAAACAGGACTCCTGTAAGCACGAGAATGAGGATATCCAATGCACCTAACAAAAGCATATCGGTGTAAACAGAACTAACGAGTACGGGGTTTAAGGTTTTGGTTGAAGCTTTGATGCCAACCAATAAAATCGGGAGAATGATGGGTAAGCTAAGTACAGGTGCTAGATATCCAGCGTTTCCCGCTTTGGTGGCAACGGCTCCAACGAATGTAAATACGGCAGAAATCCCTCCAGTGACCAGTAGTATGATACCCAAATAAGCGTTGAAGTGCTTTATCGGGAATCCCATAAACCAATTAAAAATGAATAAGTTAATGGCGGTTAATAGTAACATATTCGCCCAGCCATATATTATTTTACTCCATAATAATTGGGAATTGGATGCAATTTGACTCCAAAAAATCCATCTACCCGAAGAAACCATAGTGAAGTTTTTTGATACTCCCTGTACAGTGCTCAATATTAAGGAAATCCAAAAAATACTATTCCAAACACTTTCTAGGATTCTTGGCTGTGATAGCATGGTCAATAACCCAACGATGGCTAGCTGCAAAATAGCCGCTGCCAAAACAGTTGGCCGTTTTTTATCAATAAGCCATTCTAGTTGTACGAGTTGAAGTACCTTGGCAATGTGTTGCATCTTTGGTTACCTTCGCGAAGGTATATTAAAACGATTCAAACCACTGATGTTTTCCAAGATTCTAATAGCAAATCGAGGTGAGATTGCCCTAAGGGTAATGCGCACATGTCGAGAAATGGGTATTAAAACTGTGGCAGTGTATAGTACTCCAGATAAATTAGCGCGTCATACTCGTTATGCCGATGAGGCCTATTGGGTGGGTGAAGGCCCTGGATCAGAAAGTTATTTGCTCTCTGAGAAAATTATTGAAATTGCAAAGAAAACAGGTTCAGAAGCCATCCATCCGGGTTATGGTTTCTTATCAGAAAATGCATCATTTGCTCGGCGTTTGAAAGAGGAGAACATCGTACTTATTGGTCCAACAGCCGAGGCAATGGAAATAATGGGAAGTAAGATTGCGAGTAAACAAGCGGTTGAGAAATACGGTGTCCCATTGGTTCCGGGTATAAACGAGGCTGTTGTGGAGCCAGAGGCGGCCTTGGAAGTAGCAAAGAAAATAGGCTTTCCTGTTCTTATCAAAGCTTCTGCCGGTGGTGGCGGTAAAGGAATGCGTGCTGTCTACGAGGAAGATACTTTTTTAGAGTCTCTGAAAACTGCTCAAAATGAAGCACGTAACTCATTTGGTGATGATCGGGTTTTTATAGAAAAATACGTTGGGAACCCCAGACATATTGAATTCCAAATATTAGCCGATAACCATGGAAATACTTGTCACTTATTTGAAAGAGAATGTAGCATACAGCGGAGACATCAAAAATTAGTAGAGGAAGCCCCTAGTGCGGTATTAGATGATGCATTACGTACACAAATGGGAGAGGCGGCTGTAAATGTTGCTAAGGCGTGTAATTACTCAGGAGCGGGAACCGTTGAATTTCTTTTAGGGGATAATCGGGAATTCTATTTTCTTGAAATGAATACCCGTCTTCAAGTAGAACATCCGGTTACGGAGATGATAACAGGTTTAGATTTGGTGAAGTGCCAAATTGAGGCTGCTGCCAATATGCCCTTGACCTTTACACAAGAGGATTTAAAAATGAACGGTCATTCATTGGAGTTGAGGGTTTGTGCAGAGGACCCTTACCAGCAGTTTTTACCTAATATAGGAAAGGTAAAAACCTATCAAATCCCAACAGGCCCTGGAATCCGAATCGACGATTGCATGGAATCAAACATGGAGATTCCTATTTATTACGACAATATGTTGGCAAAGCTTATTGTTTGGGGTTCGAATAGACAGGAGGCCATCTCAAGAATGAAGAGAGCCATATCTGAATATGTGGTTACGGGGATACAAACAACCTTGCCATTTGGTGAGTTTGTGATGAATCATAAAGCTTTCATTGATGGGGATTTTAATACACATTTCATTCAAGATCATTTCGACGCAGAACGAGATCTAACCGGGCCAGATGAAATCTCCGATGAGTTAGCTGTAGCAGCCGCTACTTTCTTTGAAGGTTCTAAGAAAGTTAGCCAAGCCAAAAGTTCAAAGGATGAATCCAATAATGAGTGGTATGCTAATCGCTCGAGTTTGAGATAATCATTTAAATGGAAAAAATACTTGTAGTGGATGATGTATTTGAGTCTTTATTAATCGGACTCGAAAAACATTTGGGAGCTGAAATTCACTACTATCCTGATATTAATCCAGAAAAAATCCCCCAAAAGCTCAGTGAGGATAACTACACAGGTCTTGTGATACGTTCTAAAATTCGTATCAGCAGGGCTTTACTAAGTCATGCGCCAATTTTACAATGGATTGCAAGAGCGGGAAGCGGAATTGATAACATCGATGCAGAGATCGTAGATGATCCTAATATCACTGTGATCAATGCAGACGGTGCTAACGCAAATAGTGTTGCGGAACATGTGCTTGGTATGATTCTCGCATTTCAACATCGCTTGATATTGGCTGACCAACATGTGAGAATGGGTGAATGGGATAGAGAAGCACATCGCGGAACAGAAATTCGAGGTAAAACGGTAGGCATTGTAGGTGTAGGGCATACAGGGTCAGCTCTAGCTAAAGTACTATCAGGCTTTGGTGCGCATGTCATTGGCTATGATAAGTATAAAGTAGGTTTTACCACAGATCACGTTGAACAGGTGGACTTTGAAGAGTTGTGTGTTCAATCTGATATTATATCATTTCATGTTCCATTGAGTGATGAAACTCATTCATTAATCGGTGCAGACTTCTTTGGTAGGATATCCCGAAAACCACTGGTCATCAATGCTTCTCGCGGCAAAGTAATGGATCTCAATGCAGCAATTACAGCGTTGGAGAAAGGGCAAATAAGTGGATTATGCTTGGCCGTACTCCCCGATGAGCCACCGCTTAAAAATGACAGTCATCACAACACGAAGTCATACAGAAGACTTTTTGAATTCGAAGATGTAATGTTTTCCCCACATGTAGCGGGTTGGTCAAAGGAAAGTTACCGAAAAATTTCAGACCGTCTGTTAGAGAACATCTTGAAATACAAGGGAATGTGATAGTGTTGCCCGGTTTTGACTTTAATGCAATGTCAAAATATAGACGATTTTCGGGTTAAAATAAACTTGTTAAATCTTTGTTTTTTCGATAAACTTGCCGTTTAGAAGTTGTACGTATTGTACAATTAGAACGCTAAATTCGATCAAGAAGGAAAATATGAATCAAAAAGTACTGAAATGGGCCTGGCTGATGGTCTTTGGTTTTGCTATCCAATGGGCATCTGCACAGACGAACTTTGCCGACTTCCGCGTGAAGACATCAGATGGCGATGGAAAACCCCTCAGTGGTGTGATGGTAAAGATGTATTTGAATGGAATTTTCAAAACATCGGATACCACCGACAGTGATGGTAATGCTATCTTTCAAACTTTAACCCCTGGTGTTTACACGGTAGAAATGTCGAAAGACGGATTTTCAACCCAGAAAACCACTGGCTTAACACTTACTGCAGGTTTGAATGAGCAGTTGAAAGTGAATATGACCAACTCAATGACTGCGGTTGTTATTACAACCAAAGCATCAAACAAAGTCATACAGCTGGAGAAGAATGAACAAATGATTTCCGGTAAATCCATGATCAATAGCGGTCGACGGGGAGTTGGAGCATTGACCTCGACTAACTCGGCAATCATTGAATCCCGCCAAGGTATATCGGTACGTGGTACTCGTTCGGATGGTAATGGTACCTTTATTGACGGTGTAAGAGCCATCGGTTCTGGAGCTATTCCGTCCTTGGGTGTTGATCAGTTAGCCGTAAACATAGGTGGTATCCCTGCCATGTATGGTGACTTAACAGGGGGAGCATTTTCCTATACTTCAAAGAGTGCGACGAATAAGTTTGTGAGCATATTTGAAGGAATTACTTCTACCTTATTAGATCCGTATTCCTACAATACAATGGAAGGATTCTTATCGGGACCATTATGGATCGACAGGAAAAAGAACAGATTTGGTAAAACCGAAGAACTCGTGAAGCTTGGTTTTACCTTAAACGGTAATGTTGGTTATTACTACGATCCTTCTCCGACTCGTACTGGAGTTTATGTACTGAAAGAAGATAAGCTAAACCAAATCAAAGACGATCCATTGGTGTTTACTCCGAATGGATTTGTTCATCGTGCAGCGTATTTAAGAGAGTCTGATTTCGATCGTTTAGCAGCTCGTCCGAATTCTTCGCAGTACAATACGAACGTAATCGGTAAATTAGAGTTCAACCCGAACAAAAATATTTCAGTGACAGGTTTTGGTTCCTTCTATTATGGTGGAGGAAGAGGAGTTACCAATAACATATTGAACTTTGAGAATACGGGTAGAAACGATAATTATACCATTCGTTCCTATTTGCAATTCAAACAAACATTTGAAGTTGATAAAGAAAGTTCCATTAAAAGTGCATTCTACACGGTTCGTGCTGAATATCAGAACACTTTCAGCTACAATCGTAACGCAGACCACCTAGATAATCTATTCGATTATGGTTATGTCGGTACTTTTACCTCTTACCCAACAGAGCGTTTTGCTTACTCGCATTCAGATGCACAACAAAATCCTAACCGAGAGCCACGTATCGTTCAGGACCAGAATGGTAATTACGTGCAATTAAGAAACTACTGGGAACAGGTTGGTTTCCAAGATACTTTGGTTTCCTTCCAAGCTAGTGACTTGAACCCAGTGCGTTCTCGATACACCCAGAACGTGTATGATTACTTTGAGAGTCGCGGTGCATCTATAAACAATCCATTAGCCATATTGGTGAACCAGGGTCTATTGAACGGGTACAATCCAAATAACGTGTACTCACTTTGGTCAACCCCAGGTACTACTCCTACTTCTTGGAGTAAAAACCAAGGTGAAAGATATTCTTTGTTCGCTCTTGGACAAATGCAGGTTAAGCCAAAAACAGTAGCTGGAAGAGAGCGTACGCCACATGATATCCAAGCTGGTTTCTATTACGAGCAGAATATCAATCGTGGTTACGGTTTGAATGCAAACGGTTTATGGGTGTTGATGGGGCAGTTGATGAATAGCCATATCAACGAGCTGGACGTTAATAACCCAATTTTAAGTTATGATGCAAACGGTGTGTTTACAGATACCGTTCGTTATCGTCGTTTGATCAACGCCGATCAACAGTCTCACTTTGACCGTGAGTTTAGAAACAAGTTAATTTTAGAAGGTCGTACAGATGTATACGGAAACGCCATCGATGAGCGCACCTTCGTTGATATCAACAGCTTCAAGCCAGGCGATTTTGATTTAAATATGTTCAATGCCAACGAGTTGTTGAACAATGGTAACAACTATGTGAACTACTTCGGTTACGATCACTTAGGAGATAAAGTAACTGGAAAGCCAAGCATTGATGAGTTCTTGAACGATCCAAACAAAAGAACAATTGGTGCTTTCCAACCAATTTATATTGCTGCTTGGTTACAAGACCGGTTCCAATTTAAAGACTTGATTTTCCGTCTAGGACTTCGCATGGAACGTTACGATGCAAACCAAATTGTTTTGGCAGATCCATATTCACTATATCCAATTAAAACAGCAGCTGAAGTTGGTGAGATTAATGGTTTACCAATTAATCACCCTTCAAATATTGCTGAGGATGCAAAAGTTTATGTCAACGATATGGAATCTCCTACTCAAATCGTAGGATACCGTATGGGAGATAAGTGGTTTAATGCCGACGGTTCGGAACAAAGAAATCCTGAGTTTTTGGCGA
>VMCP01000174.1 GCA_008081305.1 Bacteroidota bacterium
CTGCCTTATCAATCCTATATCTGATAGTCGAGGATCTGCTTTAATTTGTGCTAGCGTGACTGTCTTATCCAACTTTTTGTAGGGCTTAACATCCACAGCCACCCACTGGGTGTTGTCTGTCGTAGGATCCTGATAGGCTGGTTTTATTACCTCCGCTATTCCTACTACTTCTTTACCTTCGTTACTGTGGTAATACAAGCAAAGGTCACCTACTTGCATGTCCCTTAAATTATTACGTGCTTGATAATTACGAACACCATCCCAAAACGTTTCTTTGTCGGTTTCAAATTGTTCCCAACTGTATTTAAATGGTTCTGATTTGATCAACCAGTAATTCACTACAGCAAAATAATGCCAAAATAACGAGACTAAAAAACAAGGATTTATGAAAATTCAATGATTCCGGGCATTCAAGTTGATTTTGATAATAATATTGACTTATATTTGTTAAATAATTAAACCATGCATCTAAAGGAGAACATAAAATTACTGAGAAAGCGTCTAAAAAGGAGTCAAGAAGACGTAGCCGGAAGCTTGGGTATCACACGTTCTGCATACAACAGTTACGAGAACGGTGTTGCCGAACCAGGGATCACCGTCTTGATGAAACTTTCTGACTTTTATCAAGTGAATATCGACAAACTAATTCGCGTAGACTTATCCACCTTGGCGGAAAGCCAACTATCTCAATTAGAAAAGGGGTACGACATTGATATCACGGGTACGCGTTTGAGAGTTCTTGCCACTACCGTTAACGACGAGAATGAAGAAAATGTTGAAATGGTTCCAGTAAAAGCCAAGGCGGGATATACCGCTGGTTATGCCGATCCTTCGTTTATAAAGATATTACCGGCATTCAACATGCCCTTTCTTTCTCCGAATAAGAAATATCGATCTTTCCCGATAAGTGGAGATAGCATGCCTCCTGTCATTGATGGAGCTTATGTCACAGGTGAATATTTACAGGATTGGAACCATGTAAAAAATGGTCGGCCATATATAGTTGTCACAAAAGAAGACGGTATCGTATTTAAAATCCTTTACAATAGAATTGAAGAAGATGGAAGTTTTTTGCTATGTAGCACCAACTCTAGATATGAACCATATGCAGTCAAAGTCCAAGACATTTTAGAAATCTGGAAATTTACTCATTATATAAATCCCAAATTTGAAGAACCTACTGCCACCAAGGACGATGATGTAGGGCCAACCTTGCGGATTTTACAAAGAGAAATAGGAATGATTAAGGATAAGGTTAAGAACATTGAGGACAAAATTTAAACATGGAGTATAGCCACATCAATAGTTGATAATTATATTTGCGGTTCGTTTGACGCATTTTATCAATTAGAGAGAATGAAATTCAGTAAAGACACATACTTAGAGTGGTATAGAATCATGATGTTGGTTCGTCGCTTTGAAGAGAAAAGCGCCCAGCTATATGGTAAACAAAAAATCAAAGGTTTTTGCCACCTATATACAGGACAAGAAGCGGTGGTTGCAGGTATGATGTCTGCTATTACCAAAGAGGATAAAGTTATTACAGCTTACAGAGATCACGGACATGCTCTAGCGATGGGAATGTCTGCAAATTCTGTGATGGCAGAGCTTTTCGGAAAAGCTACTGGCTGCAGCGGTGGTAAAGGTGGAAGTATGCATATGTTCTCTAAAGAACACAATTTCTTTGGTGGACACGGTATTGTAGGAGCCCAAATACCCCTAGGTGCCGGTATGGCCTTAGCTGAACAATATCAAGGTACTAAGAATGTTTCCATTTGTTTCTTTGGAGACGGTGCTGTTCGTCAAGGTGCTCTACATGAAGCATTTAACATGGCGATGTTATGGAAATTACCGGTAATTTTCATTTGTGAGAACAACGAATATGCGATGGGAACTTCTGTTAGTCGAACTACTAACATGAACGACATTTACAAAATCGGTTTGGCATACGACATGCCGAGTAAGCAAGTGGATGGAATGAAATGTGAGACGGTACACGAAGCGGTTTTTGAGGCGGCTGAAAACGCAAGAGAAGGAAATGGTCCTACCTTTTTAGAAATAAAAACATATAGATATCGTGGACACTCTATGAGTGACCCTGCTAACTATCGCACAAAGGATGAGCTTAACTCCTATAAAGATAAGGATCCATTAGAAACCACAAAGGCTACCATTCTCAAAAAGAAATATGCTAGTGAAAAAGCATTAGAAGTAATGGAGGATAAAATCATTGAGGATGTTGAAGCAAGCGTAGAATTTGCTGAGAACTCTCCCCTGCCTGATCCATCTGAATTGTTTAAGGACGTCTATGTAGAGGATGATTATCCTTTCATTATGGACTAAAGATCAGAGGATTCCTCTAAAAATTGAATTATATTCGCCCCGCAAATCATGGAGAACAAAGAATACTGGATAGAAAAGAAGGAACAGTTTGACGCTTTTTATCAAACCAACAAGAAGATAATATTAGGTGCAGTTGCAGCTATTGTTGCGATTGTTGGTGGTAGCATTTATTGGTCAAATTATTACATGCCATCCCAAGAAAAGGAAGCATCTACAAAACTTGCCCCTCTATACTATTACTTTAAGAACGACTCCAACAACATCGTGATTAACGGTGATAAGTCGAAGAAAATCATATCTGCCTTAAAGATTGCAGACAAGTACGGTTCCACTAAGAAAGGGAAGGAAGCCGCTCTTATGGCTGCCATCTCTTTAATGCGCGAGAAAAAATACGATCAAGCGTTGGATTATATTGCTAAGACAGGTGCTGAGGATCGCACACTCAATGCTGCTATCATTAATATGGAAGCTGTTTGTCATTCTAACCTAGGAGATCCATCAAAAGCGGCATCATTATTTAAAAAAGCTTCCAGTTTAGCTGAAAATGAATTTAGTGCTGAGTATTTGAAAAGAGCAGGAATGCATTACGAAGCAGCAAAAGAATTTGACAATGCGCTAAGTTGCTATGAAGAGATTGAGAGTCGTTACCCAACTACGAGTGTTGGAACAGACATCGGAAAATATGTGGCTAAAATGAAAGCCAAATTGGGTGAATTCAACCCATAACCAAACCCATCGTGTCAGACGCCGGTTTTCAATACCATTCCTCTCAACAACCTCATCTTACAGAATCTTTAAAAATTGGGATTGTCACTTCCGTGTGGAATGCCGAGATTACGGGCAAGCTCAAGCAGGGTGCTGAAGAACGTTTAATTGCATCTGGAATTAAGGGCCAAAATATCTTTACCCTATCAGTGCCAGGAGCATTTGAATTACCGCTCGGTGCCGCAAAATTATTTGATGCTCACCACTTAGATGCTGTATTGTGTCTCGGTTGTGTTATTAAGGGAGATACTCCTCATTTTGATTTTGTATGCCAAGGAGCAACTGAAGGAATTATGAGAGTAGGTCTAGATTTTAAAAAGCCCTGTGTATATGGATTAATAACCACTTTCACAGAAGAGCAAGCTTGGGACAGAACTGGAGGCCAACACGGGCACAAAGGAATAGAAGCCGCTGATACGGCACTTCAGCAAATCATTGAATATCAAAATCTTTAATTCAAATAATCATTAATTCATTCATTTCAGCAATCATCAGAGGGATATGAACGCGCAGTCTGAAAATTACAAAGACCAACTGAACGAGGCACAAGACCTCATTCAACAACACGATGAGGACAACAACTTAAACAACCAATTAAGTAAGTTATCCAAAGAAGAAATCATCGTCAAAGCAGAAAGCTTAATTCAAACAGCGGATGTTAAAAGTGCTTACGAGCATCTATTGATTCTGAAGGATGTTTACGAAAAGCGTGTTTCTGAAGAACGACCTGCCCAAATACAACAGTGGGTAAACCAAGGTAACGACGCTAAAGATTTTGTTCCCCCTGCCGATGAATTAAAGATTAAGCTTCACGAAATCTTTAACCGCTTTCATAAACTACGCGAAGAGGAAAAGAAACGTGCAGAAGAGGAAAAACTTGTTAATCTCAATAAAAAGAGAGCAATCTTATCCAGCATAAAGGATTTGGTTGATGCTGATGAAACGGATAACACCTTAAGTGATCTCCGAGATTTGATGCGTCAGTGGAAAGAAATTCGCACCGTACCAAGAGAATTTCAGGATGAACTCGCCTCTGAATACAAAATCTTAATTGAGACGTATTACGATAATCTATCCATCTACATTGAGCTAAAGGACCTCGATCGCGAGAAAAATTTAGAGATAAAGATTGAACTTATCAAAAAGGTGGAGGAACTTAAAGATGAGGAAAACATGCGAAAAGCACTGGTTTCCTTAAATAAGTGTCACGATGATTGGAAGAATACTGGCCCAGTTAGAAAAGAAATCTCTGAAGAAATTTGGCAGCGATTCAAAGCATCCAGCGATATCATTATAGAAAAGGTAAAAGCACAACGTGCTGAAATGGACGCAAAGCGCAAAGAGAATCTAGAGAAAAAGGTATTACTCATTGAGAAGTCAGAAACAGCCATCGCCGTCATGCCTGAGAACATCAAAGGTTGGCAATCATTGGCCAAAGAGCTTGATGGTTATTTTGAGGAGTGGAAAAAAATCGGTCCCGTTCCGCAAGAATCCAACCAAGAAACCTGGGCCCGTTTCCAAGGAGCAAGAACCGCTTTCTATAATGCGAGAAAGTCCTTCTTCAAGGAGCTTAACAAAAACAGAGAATCGAATCTTGAGAAAAAACTAGCACTTTGTGAAAAGGCAGAGAGTATGAAAGATTCCGATGATTTCATGAAAACCTCTGACGCTTACAAAGCATTGCAAGAAGAATGGAAAAAAATCGGTCCGGTGCCCGAAGAACACAATCAACCTATCTGGACTCGATTTAGAGCTGCATTTGATCACTTCTTTGAGAGAAGAAATGCATTCTTGACAGAAAGAAGAGAACAAGAATCTGGTGCCGTTGAAAAGAGAAAAGAAATTATCGATTCCCTCGTAAAAATCACAGAGAGTGGCGAAAAAATCAGTTTTGAGCAATTAAAGGAAATTCAAAACAGTTGGAATAAGAGTGGATTTGTATCAGGTAAAAGATTTCATACGCTGAATAATAAGTACCAAAAACTTATAGACCCCTTATTCCAGCAAATTCGTGACTCCTCAAAGGCTGACAGAGTGAAGCACGTTAAAGAATTTGTTGAGAATCTTTCAGAGAGCCCCGACGGAAAGGCCAAGATAAAAAAGGAAGAGAGAAGGTTAAAAGACATCATTAAGAAAATTGATGATGAAATTTCTACCATAGAAAACAACAAAAACTTCTTTCAATATTCGAAGAATGCTGATTCTGTGATGAAGCAATTCGATGAAAAAATACAAAAGCTCAACAATCAGAAAGATAAGCTGTTGGCTGAGCTAAAAGTATACAAGCAAAACGGTTGAGCCCATGTGGGATCGACTGTTACAAATATTTGATTATTGGGGGTATTTCTTCCAGTCAACGGATCTTCACGGGATACACTCTCCGTTTATTTACCAACTTGCCGAGTTTAGTTTTTTTAACAAAGAAGAAAAACGTATTCAGTTCATTGAGATTCAAAGAACGGAAATGCTCAAAAGCTCGGGGAGAATAGAAAATTATCCTATTTCAAAATTTGCAAATCATTATACGCTAGATGCGAAATATGCATTTGCCATCCACAGAATTACACACTTCCTGGATATACATCGTTACCATGAATATGGATTATGCACTGGAATAGAAACAAATTACATGCTTCATCGCCAATTAGCAATTTTAAAAAAACAAATTGCTTACACCTATCATTTTAAAGAAAATCCTGTAAAAAAGCACACCAATGAAGCATGGTATACATCAGAGGTACACCGTGATTTACACGAGTGGAATTCCCCGCCTTCTGCTTGGGAAATGCATTTAATCCATCAACATGAGCAAGCAGATGAAATCTGGGATTATGTAGAGGACATTTTGAATAACCGGCATAATCATACCCTTTTGATTATCACCAATATTCATGAAACAGACGACCATACATTAAACTGGAAGCGACTGCAAAACGATGACCGAACGGGCGTGAGTATTGATCTATTTAAAATGGGAATCATCTTTTTCAGAAAAGAACAACCAAAAGAACACTTTACTTTGCGCTATTAATAAATGAAACACCAACATCAGATAAGGGTTCGATATGGGGAATGTGACCAGATGGGCTTTGTACATCATTCCCGTTACGCACTTTACTTAGAAGAAGCTCGAACAGAAATCCTGCGATCGAATGGATTGGCATACAAAGACATGGAAGATGAAGGCATTATAATGCCCGTAAGGTCCATGCATTTTGAGTTTAAAAAAGCAGCACGGTACGATGATTTATTGAATGTGGAAGTGGAAGTAGATGGAGATATTGGTGTTAGAATGAATTTCAATTACTCCATATATAACCAAGAGAACGTTTTACTTTGCGAAGCACGCACAGAAATGTTTTTTGCCCATAAGGAAACACTTAGACCGCTAAAACTTCCCGAGAAGTATCTATCTTACATGAAATAATCCCATTGGCGAAGTACTACAAATCATATTCCTCCAATAAAGAAAACCCCAATGAATTTGAAGAACCTGAATTTTTAAGAAGAATTCGCGTTTACTTTGAAAAGAAGACATTTAAAGGGTTGAAAGGGCACTCCGTCTGGGAGGTAGGTTTGTATTTTGTTCAGACCTTATTCAAGGAAAACCTATCTTCTCGTGCCTCATCTTTGAGCTTTAATTTTTTCTTGGCACTGTTCCCCGCGCTTATTTTTCTGCTCACCCTCATTGCTTACTTGCCTTACGATGGACTAAAACAGCAATTGATGGAGCAACTTTCAATGATTTTGCCGGAAAGGACCTATAAAGAGGTAGCTTTTACGATTCAAGAGATTCTACTCAAACAAAATTCAGGGCTGTTGTCTTTTGGTTTCCTGTTAACTATCTATTTCTCTTCAAATGCATTTCATTTGCTCATTAGCAATTTTAATAAGCGAATAAAGGTATATTCAGAGGTGACTCAAAATTGGATTAGCATACGCTTAAAAGCCATTTTCCTAACGTTACTGCAAAGTATACTGATCATTATATTCTTATCATTGGTCACGTGGGCCTACCAAATTGAACACTACATGGCGGAAAATAATTGGCCGTTGGCTGAGGTATACAGCTTTTTCGTAGAATTTTTGAAATACATTCTGATGATGGGGTTATTTGTATTGGCTATCTCAAGTTTATACTTTTTCGCTCCAACAAAGAACGTTCATTGGAGATTTTTCAGTGCTGGTTCGTTCATAGCAAGTGTACTATCCATCATCGCCACTTTTGGCTTTACTTTATATGTAAACAACTTTGACAGCTATAATAAGATATACGGTTCCATTGGTGCTATACTAGCCTTGATGGTATTGATATATATCAATGTTTTCTTAGTAATTATTGGGTTTGAGCTGAATACAAGCATCGATCGTGCCGAAATCCGAAGCGCACGAATAGCTCAAAAAAAGAACGCTAAGACTGAATAAAAACCTTTTCTATGATTACTTGCTCATAGTACTCATTGAGCTTTGCGATCATCAAATCACGTTGTAAAAATAATTCATTTCTCAGTGGACCATTGGTCACCGTCACGTATAATGTTTTACCCTTGAGTTCGATTTGATTGGTATGGTTGGCAATGAGTCTGCCAAATATATCTTCCCAGTCCTTCTTGATTTTTAGTTCATTCACCTTGGCATCCAAACGATAACGTTTGTACATGGCTTCAATGACTGAACCAATGCGTATATCCTTGTCTTTATCCCCTCTCATTCAAAACACTATTCTTGCGACCAAAACTAAAATAAACCACCAAGCCTAACAAAAACCACAAGCCAAACCAAAGCCAATTATCGGCGGTCATCCCTGTCAATAAATACAAACAAATAGAAACCCCTAACAAAGGAATCAAGTTTAGGCTCTTCCAAGTTGCTAATACTTGAAGCACGGTTAAGAAAACCCACAAAACTCTGTGAGAAGCAACAAAAACATCACTCCATTCGCCGTGCCATAAGCTTGGGAAATAATCAGGAATATTTATTTGTATGAGAATGACACTCAACACCAATAAAAACAAGAATATCCATTTCCCGTTTATATAAGGTAATCGAAACCCTTTACCCTCTCCTTTTTCTCTTTTGGGAAGTAATAATACTCCTCCAGTGACTAAAACAAAAGCAAACAAGGTTCCAATCGAGGTAAAATCTAACACGAATGTTTCATCCGTAAAAAATATGGGTAGACCAACAACGATTCCCGTAACAATGGTTGAAAAGGATGGCGTTTTGAATCTTGGATGAATCTTTGAAAAGGATTTTGGCAATAAGCCGTCTCTACTCATCGACATCCAAATTCTAGGTTGTCCCATTTGAAAAACCAATAATACACCGGTCATCGCTACAACTGCTGATACTGCTACAATATATTCTAACCAGTGTATGCCTTTGTATTGCAAGGCAAAAGCCAATGGGTCATCAACCCCGAGTTGGGTGTAAGGCACCATTCCTGTCAACACTAAAGATATGAGTATGTATAGAACCGTACAAATAACCAAAGACAAAAACATCCCTCTGGGCAAGTCTCGTTCTGGATTTTTACTTTCTTCTGCGAGTGTACTTATCGCATCAAAACCGATATACGTAAAAAATACAGCGGATACTCCAGCCATAATTCCACTCATACCACCAGGATTAAATGGAGTGTAATTATCCATGTCGATATAAAAGGCCCCAACCGCAATAACCGCAATAATGATGATCAACTTCAATACAACCATTACATTACTCACACGTTTACTTTCTTTCACGCCTCTAAAAACAAGGATGGTAATGAGCACATTAATAAGAACGGCAGGGGCATCGAAAATAATTCGTAGGCTTCCTAGACTTGGCGCACTGATCCAAGCGCGGTAAGCGTCTTGTTCATCTACGGTAAAATTCCCGAGTATAGCGCCATTTTGTATTTCAGTAAATATTCTAGATGCCGTGGGGTAATCTACGACTAACCATCGGGGTATATGCAGATTAGCAGCATCCAATAAGTGAGTTACATACCCGGACCAGCTAAAGGCAATGTAGATGTTACCAATAGAATATTCCATAATCAGAGCCCAACCAATGATCCAAGCAAATAGCTCTCCGAATGAAGCGTAAGCATAGGTATATGCACTTCCAGAAACGGGAATCCGACTAGCAAATTCAGCATAACAAAGCGCAGCAAAACCGCAGGCTACGGCACACAATATAAACAACCAAATGACACCAGGA
>VMCP01000234.1 GCA_008081305.1 Bacteroidota bacterium
TGAAGGTGATTTCTCTGAAAAGGAAATCGCCTTATTTAAGGCGGACACGGCAACCGAACTTTATTTGGGGAACAGTATACTGCGAGCAGAAACAGCGGCCATTGACGCCATTACCTTAGCGACTCTAAACGCGTAATTACGTTTTTAAGCATTTACTTAACGACACTGGAGTTCGGGTTGTGCCAACTTTGTATAGTCGAAGGACGATGACGGTACCGGGTCTGTCGATGAAGTGAAATTAATCTTAAAAACGAAATGAAAAATTTATTGAATTCAGTCCGTTTATTCGGAAATGTTGGAGGCGATCCCATGGTGATGCAGTTTGACAGTGGGAACAAGTTGGCTAAATGGAGTTTAGCGACTCATGAGAAAAAGAAAAATGTGAAGGGAGAGTTGTTAGATGACGTGCAGTGGCACAATTTGATTGCGTGGGGCTCTTTGGCTACGATGGTTGAGGATTACGTGAAGAAGGGAATGAAGTTATCCATCGAAGGCAAGCTTGCTTACCGAAGATATACCAATAAGGATGGGGAAGAGAAACAAGTGACAGAGGTGATTGTGAAGGACATTCTTTTGGTTGAGAAAAAAATTCAACGTGAGGAAGAAATAGAGACCGACGATAGCGAAGACATGCCGTTTTGATTTCATGGTAGTAACAAACTAGGTACGTTGTCGATAAAGGGGGCTTTTGCCCCCTTTTGTGTTTTTTGCAAATACACGGCAATAAAATATATACCCATTCTTAGGGGAAGGGCTTTTGGATTTGGTTCAAATGTTAAAAGCCATGGATACTCAAAAGAAATATTGCCCAGAATGTGAGGATGTGATTAGAGGTAGAATAGATAAAAAGTTTTGTTCAGACGCTTGTCGCTCGCTTTATCACAACAGACAAAATGCCGTAAGATCTAATACGCTTAAATGGATTGATAAACGATTGAAGAGGAATCGAAGTATTCTAGAGAAATTATACGATCGCTGCTATCCAAGATACGAAGTTCCCCTTAAGCAAGTTGAACATATGGGCTTCACTTTTGACTTCTATACGCACAAAGAAATCTTTGAAAAAAAAGAGTACGTTTTCTGCTATGAGTATGGTTACAAAATGCATAGCGATAAATATGTGGAGGTTATTAAACATAACCTATTTGGCGATGGTCTTGATTTAATTGCGTAAATTTGCGGGTTCATTTGCCCTGTAATGCCAAGAAATAAATTTTCACCCGTAAATTCCTCTAGTCCAAAACCCCAAAACGAGTCCAAAGGACAGGGTGAAGATAAAGAATCTAGAACACCCAAAAACGATGCCCAGCCTCGAAAATCGTTTGATAGACCGGAAGGTCAAGGATCTAATAAACGTGATTCAAGAAATGGAGGGTTTGATAGAAAACCCCGAGAGAGTAGGGGTGAAGGCAGAGACCGGGGTAACCGAGATGGGGGCAATCGTAACTTCAGATCAGGCGATCGTAGAGAGGGTTTCAAAAGGAAGGATCGAAATGATAGATCAGACGATAGGAGCCAAGGAAAAGACAAAGGCAGTCGTAACTACAGATCAAGCGATCGAAGAGAAGGCTTTAAAAGAAATGACCGAAACGATAGATCAGACGATAGAGGTAACGGAAATGATAGAGGCAATCGTAGCTTCAGATCAAGCGATCGAAGAGAAGGCTTTCAAAGAAATGACCGAAACGATAGATCAACTGGTAGAAGCTTTGGCGACTCAGATAGAAGAAATAAAGGATTTAAAAAGCCATTCCGCGATGGTGCTCCTGTAAATTCAGAAGGTGGAAATTACCGAGGAGGTAAATCTAACTATAGGGATGATCGAAATGAGGAGAGTTCTTCACCAAGAGGTAGAGAAGACCGTAGAAGCTCTAGAAATGGAGATCAACGCGGTGGATTTAATAGGGGAGGATTTAAAGGCAGAGATACTGGGTTTCGCAGGAATAATAACCGAGATTTCGATCGTCGCAGATCAGATGATCGCAATCAAGAAGGTGATGAAAGTAGGAATAGAGAATCCGGTAATAATGCTTATCAAAGAAGAAGTCACGATCGTAATGGCAAGAGTGAATTCCGCGATAGGAAGCCTAAAAAATTTAATAAACGCGACCCTTGGAATGAAGAAAACGAAGTGTCTACACCAAAACGTGTAAAAAGAGAACGAGTAGAGAACCCAGAAACGCGTTCAAAATTCGGTTACAAGGGAAGCAATAGAGAGCTTGAAAAAGCGGGTAAAGACTTGCAAAAAGGCTCTGATTTATTAAAATCTGAGATTCGTTTGAATCGTTACATTAGCAATAGTGGACTTTGTTCTAGACGAGAAGCAGATACATTTATTTTACAAGGCTTAGTCACGGTTAATGGTGATAAAATAACAGACCTTGGTACTAAGGTGAATAAGAAAGATGTTGTGAAGGTGGATGGCAAACGAATCATGCCAGAGAAACCAGTGTACATACTTTTAAATAAGCCAAAAGGATACATTACTACAACCAACGACCCTGAAGGTCGTAAAACGGTAATGGACTTGATAGATCTTCCAGGTAAAGAGCGAATCTATCCTGTGGGAAGACTAGATAGAAACACCACAGGAGTGCTTCTCCTCACAAACGATGGGGAAGTATCTCAGAAGTTAACGCATCCAAGTTTTGAGATAAAGAAAATCTACCGAGCTAAACTCAACAAAAAGCCGAGTAAAGAAGCAATGTTGGCTTGGGTTGATGGAGTTGAATTAGAAGATGGTTACATGGCCTTCGAACAAATTGGGTTTGTTGACGAGAACGATCCAACGGTGCTGGGGTTAGAAATTCACTCGGGAAGAAACCGCATTGTTCGTCGAATGTTTGAGCACTTTAATTATGATGTTGAAGCCCTCGACCGCGTATTACTTGGTGAGTTTGATAAAATTAAATTGGGCCGTGGTAAGTGGCGTTTTCTCACAGATAAAGAGATTCGTTACATCGATCGCTTAAAGCGCACCAAACCAAAACCCATTGATGCCGATTCAATAAAGCCTAAATCTCAGGATTTAGACAATATTGATTTCGAGTAACTTTGTAGTGTGAATATTCTACTTCTTGGTTCAGGAGGGCGTGAACATGCCTTCGCACATTTTATAAGTCAAAGTCCAAATTGCACTCAACTTTTCATAGCTCCAGGTAATGCCGGTACGGCATCTTGTGGTCAAAATATAGACCTAATCTGGAAAGATATGGATAGCGTTTGGGACTTTTGTGTAAGTCATCATATTGGTTTAGTGGTCCCTGGTAATGAGGACCCTCTCGTTGCAGGCATCACAGATTTCATTCAACAAAAATCCAACCAGGAAAGTATAGATATTAAGGTTGCCGGCCCAGATAAGTATTGTTCAACATTAGAGGGTAGTAAGGATTTTGCCAAAATGTTCATGATGCAGAATAAAATACCGACTGCTGCTTATCGAACCTTTACAAAAGAAAATATTCAAGAGGCTTCATCTTTTTTGGATACACTCCAGCCACCCTATGTATTAAAAGCAGATGGTTTAGCTGCGGGCAAGGGTGTAATCATTACCGAGGATAGACAAGAAGCAGAAGAGACACTCAATGAAATGATTGTCGATGCTAAGTTTGGTGATGCATCATCTTCTGTGGTTATAGAAGAGTTTTTGAAAGGGATAGAAATCTCTGTATTTGTGGTTGCTGACGGTGAGAATTATCATATTCTGGGATCTGCTAAAGATTACAAAAGAATAGGAGAAGGCGATCAAGGTCCGAATACAGGTGGTATGGGGGCAATTAGTCCAGTTCCGTTCGCTGATGATGTATTCATGAGTAAGGTGGAAGAGCGTATCATTAAACCCACGCTCGAAGGATTAGCTGAAAAGGGACATCCATATAAAGGTTTTCTGTTTCTTGGATTGATGAATGATCAGGGAGAACCTAAAGTCATAGAGTATAACGTTCGTATGGGAGATCCTGAGACTGAAGCGATATTTCCGAGGTTAAAAACAGACATGTTGGAATTATTTCAAGCGGTCAGTTCTGGAACACTAAACAAGGTGAACTTTGAGTTAGATCCACGCACAGCAGCAACAGTTTTTGTGGTTTCTGAGGGATACCCTGGTTCGGTAGAAAAAGGCAAAAAGATGGATGTTGAAATAGATCAAACCACTTCTAATATTTTTGTATTTCATGCCGGTGTAAAAGCTGATGATCAAGGTAATCTATTTACCAATGGCGGTCGGGTAACTGCCGTAACCGTGTTGGAAGAAAGCATGATAGAAGCGATGAAAGCCGCACAACTTTGTGCCTCAGCAGTTAAATTCGAAGGAGCAAACTACCGAAAAGATATCGGTCAAGATTTAATCAAATATGAACATTGAATTTCCCCAAATCCCTAAAGAAACACCAGCGAGAAAAACATTTAGGAAAGGAATAAATTTATTCCTGAGAGGCTTATTGGTGGTATTGCCTATCGCCCTTACGGTCGGAATACTCATTTGGCTGCTTTCATTTTTAGGCAGCGTTTTGCATTTGAACGAGTTAAGTTTTGGTGCGATTCTACTTTACTTGGTTTCGGGTGTAGCCGCAATAATCCTCATTGGTAAGATCACAGAGGGGGTAGTCGCCCAGCAAATCATTTCCTTTTTAGAGGGTGTGATTGAAAAAGCTCCTGGTCTAAGTTGGATATTTGGAACCACAAAAGACGTTACCAAAGCCTTCGTAGGAGAGGAAAAGAAGTTCACCAAGCCGGTAAAAGTAAGGGTAACCGAATATTCATGGAGAATTGGCTTTCTAACCGAAGATGATTTAAGTGAAATAGGTATGCCAGAACATAGCACGGTATATTTTCCCATGAGTTACGCCATCACGGGTCAGGTGATTGTCGTGAAAAAAGAAAACATAGAGAAAATTGATGCTGACCCAGGTGCGGTGATGAAATTCATTGTTAGCGGTGGTGTCACAGAAATTAAATAGTGAGTTTCTTTGGGGATAATTTTTATCCGCGATATTCGTTAATCATAGAAATACCCTCTTTATTCGCATTATCATATGTTGTTAACAAGCATACTTCAAGCGGCTACTACGGTCGCATCTGATACGGCCAGCGCCGCCTTAAATGGTGAAGCTACCGAACACGTATCTGCACCAATCCTTACTATCATGGTAAAGGGAGGTTTCGTTATGGCTCTGTTGGCCATCACTCTTCTCATCGCTATATATTTCATCGTAGAAAGATGGATGTATATCAGCAAAAGAGCCAAACTAGATGAAAACCTATTGAATGTGGTGAAGGAAAATCTGAATGAAAACAAACCAGATTCAGCTTTATCCTATTGCGATAGAACGCCTACGGCTCAGGCTCAAGTTATTTCAACAGGTATTCGCTTTTTAGGAAGTAATATGAGAGAAATTGAGAGTGCAATGGAAACCAAAGCAAGTGTCGAGTTGAGCGCCATGGAAGGTAACTTAAACTACCTGAGTTTGATCGCCAGAGTGGCTCCAATGTTGGGCTTCGTAGGTACGATTTGGGGAGTAATCAACATCTTCTATTCCATTGCGTCTACAAATGACTTGAGTATTGGTGCGATTTCCGAAGGGTTATACATGAAGATGATTGCATCTTTCGCTGGTTTGGTAGTAGGTATTTTGGCATTCTTAGGTTATCAATTGTACATCAGAAGAATCGACCGTTTTGCTGAGAGATTGCAAGAGCAAAGCTTGAACCTCATGGAAATTTTGGTTAAATCTAACCATTAAAACCTCATTTAAACATGAATTTACGCAGAAGACATAGAGAAGATGCAGAAGTAGAATCGTCGTCGTTGAACGACATCATGTTCTTCCTTTTGCTTTTCTTTTTGATAGCTAGTACGCTAGCAAATCCCAATGTGATTAAAATCATGTTGCCCAGTGCCAAAACCACTTCTACCATTCAAACCAAACCGATGATTCTCACGGTAAAGTTTGACGAACGAGACGAAACGAAATCTAGCATACTATATTACATCGATAGCGAGAAGGCACCTGTTTCTCTCAATATACTGGAATCAAGGTTGATCGAGGCAAAAGAGCAATTTTTTGATCCTGAGAACCCTGATAATCGCTTGAACGTAGTGCTCCGTTTAGATAGAAACCTAACGGTTCAGCAAATGGTGGATGTGATGGAGATTGGAGCTAATCTAGGTATTCGGATGGTATTGGCGACTGATAAGTCGAGAAAATAACCTTCAGGGCATGAAAAAGCTCGGTCTTTTTGCCCTGTTTCTGAATCTTATAACGCTAACCGCTCAACAATACCAATCGGTTTCATGGGCTTCCGGATTTATTATTCCGCACCACGATGATATGTATCATCTGTATCGGCATCAGTATTCACTATCCTATCAGTCCTCTAAATTTCTCAAAGAACAGAAAGATCAAATGGGCTATCACTGCTATGTGGCTGATTTGGGTTCTAAAACCTTAGGGTGGGCCGCCGCGGTCGGAGCAGAATTTGATAAACGTTTTGTAACCAACCAAAAGTGGGCAATTTCAGGAGCATTTACCGCCGGTATCGGTTGGGTTTCCAATCCCTATGATAGTAAAAATAACCCGCGTAACCGTGCCATAGGTTCTTATCTGAATGGATATGTTCGTGTAGGAGTAAAATCGAGATACATCCTCAATCAGAGTACATTTGTTTCAGCAGAATTACAATTATCGCATTTCTCAAATGCGGCAAGGAAAGCGCCGAATCTCGGTGTGAATATTCCGTCTATCGGATTGAGTGTGGGGCGAATCCTACAAAAGTCAAATATTCAACCCATTAAATGGCAGAAAGAAAACAAATGGACTCCGTTTGTCTCTTTTCGGGTGGGTCGAAAGAGCCTCGATATTGATGACCCGAGATGGTTTATGCACTACACAGGTGAACTAGGTTTGGATTATAAGTTGTCAGAAACCTCGAGTTTGAGAGGGGCTATATTAGTTCAATCTGACCCCTTTTACCGCTTTGAAAAGTTTCAAGATTTAGCACCACTTGCATCAAATAATGTAGTTGAAGTTGGCTTAAGTGTGGGGTACAAAGCGTATTGGGGTAAGTGGAATACCTTCTTTGATGTGGGATACTATTTATACAAACCCGATAAAGGATACAAAACCCCTTATTTTGAAGCCTTAGGCTTAGGATATCGTATCAATGAAAAGTGGGAGCCCGTTTTGAGATTGAAGGCAAATAAAACCACAGCGGATGTGATGGAGTGGGGTGTAATCTATTACCTCAATTAATAAATCTCTCGTCCAATTACATACTTTAGATAAACTCCCATCGAGAAGGCAACTTTTTGACTCTCCAAATGGTATATCGGCTCTACTCTAAAGTCTAAACTCGCTTTTTTAGGAACCAATGTGTGATTATACTGATAACGTAAATGTAAAAAGTTCCTAAAACGACTTTCTCTATTGGGGAAACCTATTTGTTCGCTCTGGTATAAGTTCGGACCCAATGGTGCATAGAATTCTTCCGCATAATAGTGGCTTAGCGCTAGCGTATGATGTAAATTCATGTTCCATCTGATGTTCGTCAACCACGCATGTCCGTCTTTAAATCGATGTAATAACTTCGGGGAGAAATCCATTGAACCCATGAAAACAGACTCAACGCGAAAACGATTTTGAAATAGATCTCCTCTAAGACCGATGGAGGCATTCCATTGATTTTGTACAGGCTGCATCACCTTTAAAAATTCACCTCCTTTATGGAAGAGCAATGAACTAATGGGTATGGACCAGCGGTGACGAGAACTTGCCTTATTAAGTGCGATAGAGCTGTTTAAACCAAATGAGATGATTTCTTGTTGCGAACTTTCCCTTTCTGCCATCTGTCTCCAGTCAAGCCAAATATCCCAAGATAAACCTCTGTTGCGTCCAAGGTACTGCAACCCGTACTCCATGGGTTGGGTTAAGGCATAGTCATATGCGTATAAGGCTTCGAATAATCTATGGCGAGTGGTACCGTGTAGACTTCCCACGACCAGCGCAGAATGTTTGGTTGACTTGGTGAACTGAATTAACGGGTATGCTTGGATTTTATCTCCGCCGTATGGATAGTTAAGTAATCCCCCGATATACACATACGCATTGGGTCTTTCTAAATATTGCTTAAAACCTATGCCAATTTGAGATCCTATGAGTGTTTTCCCCGGATTGTGAAACTCATTGAATTCGTCATTTTTTAGATAACTAAGGACTTGTGTACCAAATCCTGGTTTGCGGCGGGTGAGGTCCATCATTGAGTCTTTTGGACTTAATCGATGCTCACGAAATAGAAAATGTTGGGTGCCGTTGAAGATAGCGTTGTTTAGCTGAGAAAGGCCATGGCTAGCCATAGCACATGTAATGATCCAACTTAACAGGCGCTTCATTCGAGTACAAAGAACCTAAAAACCCCGCAGTTTTCTAAATTCCTCTCGTGCTTGGGCAATGTATAAGCTCTGTGTATGGTTTAATATGATTTTTTGGTAAACCTCTTTGGCTTTCTCTGGTTGATTTAATTTATACTGAAGCAATTGTGCTCGTGCAAAGAGGGCGTTATCGGCCAAAATATCTTGGGGATATGATTCTGCCAAGGTTTGGTATAAATCAGCGGCTCTTTGATAATTGCTTTGTGCTTCTGAAATTTTGGCCTTCAATAACAGGACCTCATCCCCTAAAGAGTGGGAAGGATAATCTAGAACGACTTTCTCAGCATACCGTAAGGCACTATCAAAACGTTGTTGGCGAAAGTATAAACGAGCTTTTGAGTATAGGTTCAAGGCTGAATAATTACTATCAATTCCTAGGTTGTCCGTGATACAGAGTGATAGTTCCATCGCGTCGTTACTGATGAGTTGACTGGTTGCCCCTTTCAGTACATCTAACTGCATATTTGCCCATTCATAATCTCCCCGATAAAAAGATAATTCCGCACGTTTGAATTTTGCTTTTTGTCCCAATTTATCGTCTTTGAAGGCTTTCTCCACTTGAGTTAACCATAATTCACTGCCGTAAACATCTCCGGACTGTATCAATACATCCGACAGCGATAATTTAGCTTTAGCTTTGATTTCAGGATGAACATACTCGCCTTTCGCATATGCCATTAAGACACCGGTGCTGGAGTCTAAGTACCCTTTGCTTAAAAGTCGTTTTGCCCAAATCTCGGCTGCGGGGAATGCGCTATTGGCAGGACTGTTTTCTTGGATGTAGTCCGAGATCTTTTCATCAAAGATTGCCCACTCGGCGCTATCTGTTTGATTTTATATGAGCTTATATTTGATGTCAAACCACTTG
>VMCP01000196.1 GCA_008081305.1 Bacteroidota bacterium
GCAATTCCCCAGCATAGGTTGGTCTGCTCATCCCCTTTTCCGCATACAATGCATCTATTTTATCAGAGACTTCCTTTTCCAAGCCATTCTTTTTGATGTATAGCTCACATTGTTGATCGATCGCAGCATTCATGAAATACCCTAGCAACATGGGCGCTGGCCCATTGATGGTCATAGAAACAGACGTCTTTGGATCTGCTAGATTAAATCCACTGTAAAGTTTCTTTGCGTCATCTAAACAACAAATACTCACTCCAGAATTACCAATTTTCCCATAGATGTCCGGGCGAGTATCGGGGTTTCTACCATACAATGTGACAGAGTCAAATGCCGTACTCAATCGCTTCGCAGGCATATCCATACTCACATAATGAAAACGGCGATTGGTCCTTTCGGGGCTACCTTCTCCCGCGAACATTCTCGTTGGATCTTCCCCTTCTCTTTTAAAAGGATATATCCCTGCGGTGTAAGGAAACTGACCCGGGAAATTCTCTTGCCAACGCCATTGGAGCACATCACCCCAAGCTTCATAACGAGGCGAAACTACTTTCGGGATATCCGAATGGCTTAAACTTTTGGTATGCGTTTGAATGTTGATTTCCTTATCGCGAACCTTGAATGAATAAACATCGTTCTTGTAACGCTGCTGTTCTTCCGACCACGACTCAATTAACTTACGACTTTCGGGTAGTAATTGCTCATTGAGCGCTTCGTAGGTCGCTTGCAGGGAACTCAATAACTCCTCAGAACCTTCGGTTTCTTTGAGATGTTGCATGGTTTCATGCAAACTATACAATCGTTGAGCTATTCTTCTTTGCTTTCTTCCTGTTTCATCGTAGCTGCGATTACTTTCTGAAATTTCTGAAAGATATCGATTCCTTGATGGTGGAATCACAAATATCTTCTCGCTGAGTTCATCACCAGATGCCCAATCGCTATTAAACGCACTATTCGTTTTAGCGTCTAATGTATCCATGATGCAACGGTATAGGCTGTTCATCCCTGGATCGTTAAACTGAGAAGCAATGGTTCCAAAAACAGGCATTTGATCCACATCGGTTTCGAATAGTTTATGGTTTCGTTGATATTGCTTTCTCACATCTCTCAACGCATCCATCGCACCGCGTTTATCAAACTTATTCAAGGCCACGATGTCGGCGTAATCCAACATGTCGATTTTCTCTAACTGAGTAGCTGCACCATATTCTGGTGTCATCACATATAAGCTTGCGTCGCAATGTTCTGTGATTTGCGTATCGCTCTGACCAATTCCACTGGTCTCCACGATCACTAAATCGTAACCCGCTACTTTTAAAATGGCCACCGCATCATCCACGTGTGTGCTCATGGCTAAATTTGCTTGTCTTGTGGCCATCGAGCGCATATACACTCTTTCGTTATGAATGGCATTCATACGAATGCGATCTCCCAACAAGGCTCCCCCCGTTTTTCTTTTGGAAGGATCAATGGAAATAATCGCCATTGTTTTACTCGGATTATCCAACAAAAAACGCCTAACCAACTCATCAATCAGACTACTTTTCCCTGCACCACCGGTACCTGTAATTCCTAAAACAGGCGTAGGAATCTTTGCTGCTTTTTCACGAATATCACTCAGTTGATGGGCATGCGCTTCGGGGAAATTCTCAGCGGCAGAAATTAATCGAGCAACGTCTTTATCGTTATTCACACCGATGTGGCTCACTTCTCCGTTTAGGGTTTGACCAACCGTATAATCGCTTTGTTTTACCAAATCATTGATCATTCCTTGAAGACCGAGTTCGCGGCCGTCGTCTGGACTATATATTCTCGTAATACCGTAATCCATTAACTCTTTTATTTCTTCGGGAAGGATCACTCCGCCTCCGCCGCCAAAAATCTTGATATGTCCTGCGCCCTTTTCCTTTAACAAGTCGTACATGTATTTGAAATACTCGATATGCCCACCTTGATAACTGGTCATAGCGATGGCATTCGCATCTTCTTGAATGGCGGTTTCAACCACTTCTTGTACACTTCTATCGTGCCCTAAATGTATCACTTCACAACCCGTAGTTTGAATGATACGACGCATAACATTAATTGCGGCATCGTGTCCATCAAATAAACTCGCTGCGGTTACTACGCGTACTTTATGATTGGGGACGTATACTTCTTGTTCGACCATATCTGCAAATTTACAGCAAATACGGGAGTATTATAGAAATGATGACGGCGATTCACCAAGAACAGAATCAAGCTTTGGGGGGTATTTGGAAATACGGTGTTGTATTGATTGAAGCCTATGTTCAATTTGAGAATTTCATATTTCAATCCACTTCTTTTTATCATCCTTTTCACTTTTTCCAATTGTGGAATGGACACAAACCCTGCACAAGAATGGGAAAGTGCAAAGAAAGAAGTGATATATAAGGCAGAAAAAGAAACCGAAGAGGCTCAATGGAACATCGATATCGAAAATGAAATTATCTATGTAAAACACCTCGGACTGAGCCCATTATTTCTATCCAAAGAAAAATGCACTGTATTCGAGCTTGAGGAGTCTTCTTTATTTGGGATAGCAAAGTCAATAAATATGGAAGAACACAGTTTTGCGGCACAAACTTTTCTCGACGAATACAATCGTCACCAGCAGACCACAGAAATACATATTGCTGAAATCAAAACCCAAGTAAAGGATAGCCTAATCAACTACAAAAACATATTGAAAATAAAACTCAGCGATGGTCGAATTAATAAAGTCCAATATGACAATTTAATGACCACTGCTGAAGGAACATTTAAAGCAATCATTCGTCAAGAATTATACAAGTCACATGTTGTGGTGTCCTCCTCGGAAAACTTACGACGTGTTTTGGATGATATCCAACAGGTGCTTGATATAGAAAAATGGGACGAATTCCTTAATCGTCTCAAAAAAAGAAAGTGACTATTCATGTAGTTATTTTGGTTTAGTTTGGTTAAGAGTTAGGTCCAGGAAACTGGACCTTTCTCATTTATAAGAATTAGGACTTAACTTCCCGTATGCAATCAGCGGAAGCCTTAAAGGCATCACTCCATATCGATTTCCCCATAAAAAAGAACCCTATGTTGAATCATACCGATTCACTGTTTTTTATCGGATCCTGCTTTAGCCAAGAAATCTCAACAAAACTCCGCAGATTAGGATTAGCATCGTATTGCTCTGAATTTGGCACCTTATTTACTCCTCAGTCAATCGAGAAAACCATAAAAGTAATCGCTTCAAAAGCCGACCCATTTATACAGTTATACGAGGGCGTTTATCACGCCATGGATTTTCCCTATAAGTTTCAGGACACCCAACTAGAAACACTGATTTCCCTCATTGGAGAAGTAGGGAATAAAGATGCCCATAAATTAAGAACGGCCGACCATGTTTTCATCACACTAGGCACTGCTTGGTATTACACCATAGAAAAACAGTCTGTAGGAAACTGCCACAAGATTCCACAATCTTTATTCAGCAAACAAATTGCGAAAACAGAAGAGATTAAAGCTTCCCTTCAGTCCATTCTAAGCGAGATTCAACTGATAAATTCTAAGGCAAATGTATATTTCACCATCAGTCCTGTGCGGCACCTTCGCGATGGATTAGAAGATAACAACCGCAGCAAATCTGTGCTAAAAGCCGCGCTTTCAGAATTCATTGAAGCTAACCCTAGCGTAGGATATTTCCCCGCGTTTGAAATTGTTTCCGAGGAACTTAAAGATTATCGTTTTTACAAGGCCGATCTTATGCACCCCAGTGAATTTGCCATTGAATATGTTTTTAGCAGATTAATTGAAACACTTGGGTCAGAGTCCCTGTTGCGTTTCGCAGATGAAGCTCAAAAACTTCTTCGAAAAATGAGTCATCAGCCAACAACAGAGGTTGAGCAGATTGCTTGGAAAGAAAAACTAAACCCGCAAATTTTACAATTTCAGAACAAATGGGGAGCTACTCCTGTTCAGGAAGAAGCTCTTCAAAAATTTCCCCCACACGCCTACTAGTTCTTAGGTAAAGCGGCTCTACTCCTCGAAGTCTATCCGTAACATCAAAGGTGAGCGTTTTACAGGAATCCGTTTTTTGTCGAAGGATTTGATATTCTTTTTTAAAGGCATCCACTTTCTCATCATAGAACCCGTTTTTCACTTGTTTCTCAATCCCTTTTGTGGCGTAAAAAATATCTTCGGCTTGTAACACCGCAGTACGGTACTTTTTACCAATCGCTTTGTACAAGCGGTATACATTATTATACTTATCAAAGGTCATAACATCTTCTTTGCTCAATTGATCACCAGGGAGGAATTGCGCTTTGATTCTTTGCTTTTCCATGTAGGTTCGGCGCTCTTGAAATTCATCCATTCGAAATGTAAACCGAGAACGTATTTCCTTAACTCCATTCCAGAGTGAATCTACACTTTGAAGCATCACAACTCGCTTTTCAGATATTGTTGGCCCTGATACACATTGGACAAATAGTATTGAAAACACTATAGCCAAAGGCGTTATAATTCTAGAAATATTCGGTACTTTGCTCATTCTTAGATGCAGTCTTCCACAAACTTACAAAAAGCACGTCGCTTTCGTTTTCTTAGAGCCGTTTTTTGGCTAGGATTAACGGCATTTGGTGGACCTCAGATGCACCTTCCCTATTTTAAAAGAAGACTGGTTGACAAACTTCGTTTTTTATCCCAAGAGGAACTCATAGAAATCAATGCTTTTTGCAGCTTGCTTCCTGGACCGAGTACCACTCAAACTATCACTTCAATTGGGCTTAAAATAGGGGGAGTTTTACTTGCAATTCAAACGCTGATATTATGGGCATTGCCAGGGGCCCTCATCATGGGCGCTCTTGCCTTGAGCCCATCCTTTTTAGGGGCACAGCAACTTGAATTTCTGGCTACGATGGTTGTGGGTTTTTTGGTGTTTGCCGTTTGGAGCATGTCTAGGTGGTTAAAACCTTCCGTGGTTACTTGGGTGATTTGCATTCTGACTGGAGCCGTCGGCTTTTTTTGGCGATCTCCATTCTTTTTTCCTATCGGAGTGATCATTGCCGCTATCGCAAGTGCACGGTTTGGAAATTTTGAGACTACTCAGTCCGTTCGTGTGAACAAAAGCGAAATCAAATGGAAGAACCTAAGCTTGATCTTTCTCATCTTTTTTATTGTCGGAGGCACCGGATTAGGTCTTAGTAATTATGCTAAAAACAACAAATGGCTGAAGCCTGTGGTATTTTTTGAAAACACGTATCGGATGGGAGCTATCTCTTTTGGGGGAGGAAATGTATTAGCCGCCATGACTGCAGAACAATATGTTCACCACACCAATCGTATGGAAATGAAAGAACTGAATACCGGATTAGGAATGATACAGGCTACTCCTGGCCCTAATTACAACCTAGCGGTGTTCACCAATGCGGTTGCCATGAAAAACGCCAAATACCAATTGCCGGGTCAAGTTCTTGGAGCCATCATTGGTTGGATTTCTGTTTTTCTTCCAGGTTTGCTGTTTGTGCTATTTGCTTATCCCATTTGGGAAAAGCTCCGAAATTGGCGAGTCGTTCAACAAACCATCCCTGGAATATTTGCGGTTTCGGTAGGATTCATCTTGACCGCTGCCCTGATTTTTGGTTTTGATTTGTGGAATAACCTCCAAGTTTCAAAATTCAATCAGTGGGAAATACATCTAGGTGTGCTATTGTTTACTATACTCGCGCTGGCTTCAAAAAAGATTCCCACCCCATTAATCGTGTTAATCACACTGGTAGTCGGTTGGTTTTTTACCTAAGCCTTTTTAGGTATCTTCGAAGATAGAGAATGAGACCCGCAGCTCTTAGAATTTTATTCTGTGTACTCTCCATTTGGAGCATCCAATCGGTTCATGCTCAAGGACCAAAAAAAAAGAAGAGTTCGTACATTCTATTTACCGGATTGGTACTCACTTCCGATAGCTTGAAGCCCATCCCATATGTAAATATTCGCAGTAACCGACGCGGTCTCATTGGATATAGCGACCTGAATGGATATTTTGATGTGGTAGTAAAACGCGGCGACACCATTTTCTTTGAGCAAGTTGAAAAAGTCTCATCCTATCATGTGGTACCAGATACCTTAAAAAGTGACCGTTATCATGTGGTCAAACTTTTGACACAAGACACCTTACATTTATCGGCCATATTTATTAAGGCCATGCCCCTAAAAACACTGTTCTATCATGAATTTGTGCATGGTGACATCCCCGACGATGCGCTCGAACGCGCGAGGAAAAACCTGGAGAGTGAAGCCATCAAAGAAGAGCTGCGTTTAAGACCAGCTGATGCACATGCTACACAATCCTTACTGACTCAAAAAAGAGCTCAACAGATGTATTACTATCAGCAAGCTCCACCTCAGAATTATCTCAGTCCCGTGGCGTGGATGCAGTTCCTTGAGGCTTGGAAACGCGGGGATTTCAAGAAAAAGAAAAAGCGAAACCCCTATAAGTATCAGAGCCCGTATTAGAGTGTCAAGTTTCTGGTTTCTAGTCCCTGGTTTCTTGAAACTTGGAACTTGGAACTTTAGATTTTGAACTAGCTGCTGGCAACTAGAGACCAGAAACTAGAAACCAACAACCAGAAACCCTAAGAAGCGACATCTAGGTCGTTCTTCTCCACTACCAGATTATCGATGATGAACTCTTGGCGATCCGGAGTATTCTTACCCATGTAATACTTCAACAGCTTTTCGATTTCTGAGTCTCGCTTCAAAATAACCGGTTCCAAGCGGATATCTTCACCAATAAAACCAGCAAATTCATTGGGCGATATCTCCCCTAACCCTTTGAAACGGGTAATCTCTGGTTTTGGGCCTAATTTTTCTATGGCTTCGATACGCTCTTGCTCGTTGTAACAATAGATGGTTTCTTTTTTGTTGCGGACACGGAATAATGGCGTCTGCAAAATATACAAATGACCATTCCTCACTAAGTCTGGAAAGAATTGCAAAAAGAAGGTCATCAACAGTAATCGAATGTGCATTCCATCTACATCGGCATCTGTTGCAATTACGATTTTATTGTACCGTAAATCATCCAATGACTCTTCTATATTCAAGGCATGCTGAAGCAGATTGAACTCTTCGTTTTCGTAGACTACTTTCTTTTTCAATCCGTAACAGTTTAATGGCTTACCTCTTAAACTAAATACTGCTTGAACGCTGGTATTTCTGCTTTTCGTAATACTACCAGAAGCCGAATCACCCTCGGTAATAAACAGGGTTGTTTCGTGATGCTCATCCTTTTTTGTATCGGTGAAATGGACACGACAATCACGAAGTTTCTTGTTGTGCAAATTGGCACGTTTAGCTCTATCTTTGGCAAGTTTTTGGACCCCTGCCATATCCTTTCTTTCGCGCTCATTTTGAAGGATTTTCTTCAACAATGCATCGGCTACATTAGCATTTTGATGCAAATGATCATCCACGTATTTCTTTACGAATTCGAGCATGGCAGATTTCAAAGTGGTTCCGCCTGGCTCCATTTCAGTAGAACCTAATTTGGTTTTGGTTTGACTCTCAAACACGGGTTCTACCACACGTATACTCACAGCAGCTGTAATGGATGAGCGAATATCAGAGGGATCAAAATTCTTCCCGTAAAAATCACGGATCGTCCTCACCAATGCTTCCTTAAACGCTTGAAGATGGGTTCCACCCTGGGTCGTGTATTGTCCATTTACGAAAGAATAATACTCTTCACCGTAAGCTTCCGTATGTGTAAAAGCGATTTCAAAATCCTCCGCTTGCAAATGAACGTTGGGGTAAAGTGCATTTTCCGGATTTACTTTACTCTCCAATAAATCCAACAGCCCTCTTCGGGATGCAAATGACTCCCCATTGTAATGTATGGTTAGTTTACTATTGAGGTAGGTATAATTCTTAACCTGTTCGCGGATAAAATCCTGGATAAAACGGTAATTCTTAAAAACGGTTGCATCTGGTTCGAACGTAATACGTGTACCGTTTCTTTCCGTGGTGTCTGCTTCTTTTGCATCATTTGTGAGCTCACCACGTTCAAATTCCGCTAATTTGGTTTTACCCTCTCGGAAACTCTCTACTTTGAAATAAGTACTTAAAGCATTAACGGCCTTAGTACCTACTCCATTCAATCCGACAGATTTCTGAAATGCGCGACTATCGTATTTACCTCCTGTATTAATTTTAGAGACACAATCTATGACTTTCCCCAAAGGAATTCCACGACCGTAATCACGAATCATGACGGTTTTTTCATCGATTTTTACATCGATACGCTTACCATGACCCATCACATGTTCATCGATGGAGTTATCAATGACTTCTTTGATTAAAACGTAAATACCATCATCGGGAGATTTACCATCGCCCAACTTACCGATGTACATACCCGGACGCAATCGGATATGCTCTTTCCAATCGAGGCTCCTGATTTCATTTTCGGTATACTGTGCATTGTTCGGATTTTCGCTCATCTATACAAGAATACGACAGAATAACAATCTGCTGTACCCAAGTTTTAAACAACTTAACATCTGAATTATTAACTTGCGACCCATGAAACGATGGTATGGTTTTTTATTGCCTTTAACCCTAACAGCACTAGGCTGTAACAGCGAAATTGATCGACAATTAAAAGAAATTGATTCCTTATACCCTTACATTGAACCAAGCATTGTTTTAGATAGCCTTCCAAGATCAACGGACAGTTTATTAATGGCTTTTGGTAAACAACATCCCAAGCACAAACGTTCAGAGAATTTTGTGCATCGCGCCATTGATATAAAGCTAAAAAAGGGCATGCATTTACAAGCAGCAAAATGGGCTGTTTACTATTTGGAAACCTTTAAAAGCAACCCTACTCACAGATTGGAAAATGCCGTAATGGGAGCCCACCATTTCGAACAACATCAAGTTTTTGATCAAGCCCTCAAACTCTATAAA